>NZ_RAPO01000007.1 GCF_003610195.1 Halopiger aswanensis
GATAACTCGAGACGTTCCTTTTTGGTAAGCACTGACCGCAACTCCATGAGATTAAGCATCGAGGTGAGAAAGTCGTGATCACCGTCAAGGACATCTACAGCGATCGCTCCAGTATCCGGTTCGTCAGTTACTGCAGCGATGAATACGTTGGTATCGAGAAAGAGTTTCATGTCCGTTCGCGGAGTTCACGAACCTCAGCGACTGAATCAACATCAAGGTCGCTGGCTAGTCCCTGAAGTCGTTCACCAAGCGATGGCTTATCACTGTCTTCGTCCTCGTCGTCGGTGCGAGCAAATTCGCTTACGTCGTCGGCGTAGACACCCATACTTGATCAATAGCTTTCCGTCGGTAAAACAGTTCGCCACAGGTCAGATCGGTTTGACTGCTTTCCATGATCGATGGCGATGAACCAGAGGTTCATATTGTCTTTCGGTACTGAGGATCCAATTCGTTGTAGTCATCGCTGAACTCTCACTCACTTCTGGAGGGAAGAAACCCAACGCTCGAGCATAGTATTGCGGCTCACAACGGCGTTCTCGTACACAAAGCGAACGAGAACAAGCGAGACGCAGTCCCACATGGTCATGGGACCCGATCGGCCGAAGGATTTCACAAAAAACGTCTCAGCTGTCTTGCTGCGCGTTCAGTTCCCTCAGGAACCAGCCAGCCGTCGTCCCGATATGAACGCCGTCGACGTTACGCATCTCGAGGCCATTTGTGGCGGTGCGGAACGGAGAGTTTTCCACAAGGACACGATGGATGACGGTGCGGACGGGTTCCGTCCCGTAGCTATCGACGATGGCCGCCATCGCCTCATCGAAATGAGCGTCTTGGTGATCCTCACGGGGATTCTGCGCTCGCTCGAACACGAGATCAACTACGTCGTCAACTGATGCATGCTCGGGGTTTCCGGTTCGTTCACGAACGTTGTAGAGGGCGTCGCTATCGGCCATACTCACTCACTTCTTGGTATCATCCGTTGGCTCATTTGTCGCTGATTTTTCCTATGCGAGGTCTCATCGAGAGCATAGAGTCCGATAGTGGTAGCGGGTGCCTCAGAATCGTCGACAGAAGACCTGTGACGATCAGTATCCATGGGACCCACGTAAGTAAAGGGGAAACACAGTCATCAATCTATCTTCAATTGGTGTCATTAGTCATTTCTGACGGAGAGACTCTCGGAAATTGTGGAGTTCCCAAAACGAGCAGTGGCCGACCGTTGTCCGGGAGTGGATCAGTTCCCCAGATAATGTCGCCGCGTTGTAATTCATCAAACGCCGTCACCGCACTTCCTCCATCTCGTCGGTTTTCAACTCTTCAAGATCCTCCTCACCGTACTGCTCATCTGCAGTCTGATGGTGCTGGTGAAGACGGTAAGCGGCTTGGAGCCGATCCTCGTTATCTGTAATTGCCCAGTACGGGCGCTTATGCCGCACAAGGTCTCGTTCCTTCAGTCGTGAGAGGATCGCACTGACAGCATCGGTATCCAGTTCGAGTTGGTCCGCAATCGTCGCCGCCTTCCATGCTCGGTCGTCGTTGTCGTCGAGAAATCGCACGATTCGCTCGGTGTCGTTTCGGTCCTCGAATTCGTCGTCGTCGGCATTCTCGAACTCCTCGATATCGATGGTGCCGCTCGACATGAATTGATGTTGGTACCGTGGATCCATAGCTGTTTGGGTGTTTGTTACTGGGTTATGTGGTCGCAAATAGGGTTCATTCTGGTACTGATCATTCACTCTGTTGCCATCACCATGAGATGCTCCTCGAGGTCGCGCGTCCAGTACGTCGCGAGCCCACCCGGGCTACAGCGGGCGCACAGCTGCAACGGACCTTCCAAATCCCCAGTTCGACGCAGAATCACGTCAGCGCTGCGAGCGTGTCCACGACAAGCCCCACAGCCGTCACAGGCAACGTGATTGCGCTCGTCGGGATCCGACTCCGTCTGGATCGCGCAGTCGACACAGATCGGGCGGGTGATACGCTCATCCTGTCCCCAAGTATGGGCCTCGCCAATTTCAGTGTCAAGCGGGGCATCACAAAAGGCATAGCCAGTGAGCGGAATACACCAACAGCGACGATCTACATCATACCTGAGGATCAATCCAGCTTGAGAGGCCATCGATATGTCGGAGAGTCTGTGATGGAGTTTCAAAGCTCATGATTCATACAATATCTATATAATAGGATCAACAAGAGGAAATTAGGCCCTTGTGATTGTGTATTCGCCAGAAGAGACAGCGTTATTTTGACGCGTGATCTGAAAAGTGTGAGAGTTCGAGCACTACTCTAACCCTCCCTCGAGATCATGAAATCTGAACACACCGAAGCGTTTGAACGCGACCTTGAAGAATTGATTATCACTGCGTTCAGTCGTGGTGCCACTGTCGAAGGGAACTGGGAGATTCAGATCCCTGTCACAGATGCCCCAAACTGGTCTGTTACAATCACGAAACACTCACTCGACGAGCAATCGGGCTACGAACCCAATCTCCTCGACGAGTGACCGTTCTAGCCGTGAGAACGATTAATTTCTAGCTATAATCGCGAACAAAAAGTCTATATTGGACTATATCCTATCGAGGTTCGTACTCTGCTGAAGTTGTCCTGTGAGACCCGTTGGCTGGCCGAGAGTAGGTGAAGTACGGAGATCGTATGAAGCCACACACGCATGTTCCTCACGATGAAGCGAACAGACCATCGGATATTCAACCCACGCGGCTGTTCGAGGCCTTCTCAGCAGAACGACGGCAATACGCGCTTGCCTACCTCGCACAGAAGCCAGCAGCGATACATATCAATGATCTCGCCGAGTATATCGCTATCAAAGAAGATCAGCCTTCGTACGACTGGTACGAACGAATTCTCGTTGATCTCAACCATCGGCATCTTCCCCAGTTAGCAGATATCGGGCTCATCCAATACGACAGTAATAGCGAGCTCGTGGAGTTGATAGTTGACCGCAAGGTGGTCGCCCCGTATCTCCAGCTTGTCGACGAAGGAAACTAAGCAAGGTACTGGTCCTCCCATTCACGACGAGCGTCAAGTTCACGTTCACAACATCAAGTGATGGTGTAGACATTTGTCCGCCGGTCCTTCTCACCTTTATCGACGATAGTGTCCAAATTCGGATAGAGCCGCCCGTGGTGAATCTTTGGCTCGTAGTAGTCCTCAAGTTCATCAATGTGATCGTCGGTCTGCTCGAGCCATCATCCAGCAGTGGGTACTGATACCTGGACTACTCGGAGAAGAGATCCTGTGCTCTCCGATAGATCGGTGATCCAAGCCAGTCACGGTTTTCCGCAAGTGATTCTACCCTTCTCTTTGCCTCTCTTTCGGTGAGCCGGTTTCGATTGACCAGTGCTTTTAGCAGAATCGGTGAAATCGCTACCCGAGCCTCGATAAGGTTCTGGAGTTCGGGTAGCGCTCGAAGGTCATCAGTAATTAGAAAATCCGCCGGAAGTTCTCGACACAGATCGACGCAGCTGGCTTCACCACGGTCAATGCGAGATGTCTCGAGTTCCGGCTCCGAGGTATCGTGAATGGTATACTCTTGTTTCGCTTTGAGGACATCCGGTGCTGCATAGCCGTGACCATCGTCATACTCCGATGTCTCCGCTAATTCTTCGAGTATTATCTCGGTCGTGTGGACATCGTATTCCTCGAGAACCACATCTACTGTCTCTGCTGTGGCTAGAGAGATGAACGCGCTTGTATCGATGACGATCATTCCTGCACCTGACGTCGGAGATCTGCAAGTTCGTCTGCTAGCTCATCTCCTTGCTCGAGAACGGATTTCGAGGCCTGGACAGCTTCAGCATCTTGCCGACCGACGAACTCTTTCAGGGTCTCGAAGCCGATCTGATCGTCGAGATAGAGCTCGATGAGCTCTTCTTTGAACTTCTCGTCGTCTTCAACCTCCTCGAAGTACTGCTGGAGTGCCTCCTTGATTATCTCTGTACGGTTCTTATGCGTTATTTCGGCAGCGACATCGGCCTTCTCGAGCAGTTCATCTGGAAGGCGGAAGTTGACTCGTGTTGTCCCCATAACTCGATCACTTGTACATACATTGTACCCACAGATTTACGATTACTATCTCTACTCGTTACAGTTTCGAGTTTTTTCAGGCAGTTCCTCTCTGAACTCCTCACTCACTTCTGGGGGTAATAAACCCAACCAATGACGCAGGAACTACTCGTCTCCTCTAAGTAACCGCTTCGTTCTGTTCCAGATCGAGTCTGCATCAGCAGCAGCCTCAGTGTCCTCGAGCGCTGACGACTGATTACGGTCCTCGAGTTGCTTCTTACAGGTCGTGAGTGCCTCCCGAAGCGCCTGATTCTCCGATTCGAGTTCCTCGATGCGTTCGTCTTTCTGCTCAATCGTCGCCTCGAGTTCGGCCATACGCTCGCTCAACAATTGATTCTTCTCGGCTAGATAGGCTGCTTGATCAGTCCCACCAGTAGCTTCAGTATCGGCAGTCACACTCGACGATACTGGCCTGTTATCTGTTCCCCTCGTCTCGTTTGATGATTGATCTACTACAGAGGTACTCGTTTCCGTTCCAGTCTCGCTCGAGGGTTCGTACACATCGTCAGTTCTCGTGATCGCCCGTTCGATCGTCTTTTCGCCGTAGGTCGATCCATCCGCATAGTGAACCTCGTCCCACTTGTCCCGCATTAGTCCCGACTGACGGAAGAGGCGATCCACTCTGGTGGTATCACAGCCGGTCCAAAACGCGAGTAGGCAACACAGCGCCATATCGGCTTCCGACTGGCTCTCGTATCCGCTGATGTTGCCACGCCATAGGCGGTCGAACTTGTCACCGTTGTTCGCCGATCGAGCTTTCTCGAGGAGTTCTTCGTCCTCGAGTTCGAGCGACTGTGTCTGATCCGCGCCGCTGGGTTCATCAACATCGCTGGTATCGGTCTCGTCAGTATCGTTTACTACAACGAACTCGTCGTGAACTGCCTCGAGGGCTTTCTGCTGTTCGATGACTGACGTCGGCGTTCCTTCGACGTGGTCACCAGTGACGGTAAAAAACCGCGCTTGATCGTACATCTCGATCGAATCGTGGCGATTTCGACCGTCGGGTAATTCGCCCTCGAGGATGACGTGATAGCCGGTGCCCGATGGCGAGACTTCAGTGAACGAATCCAGACGCTCGATGATCGTTGTTGCCGGTCCGAGTGGCTCACCCGTCTCGGGATCGCGACAGTCGTCCAAGTCGACGCCGACGAGTGGATCCGTTACTGTGAATACGAACCCGATGCCATCGGCTGCCCCCATAGCCACGTACTCGAGTGCCTCCTCGAGGTCAGTCCACGCCCGATCGTCAGTTGTCGACGCAAAGTCACCAGTCGTCGGGTCCACTGGTACTTTTGTCGGCTTGTCGTCTCTATTTTCTTCTCGCCAGCAAATCCACTGTTCTCGTTCGGTAAGTTGGTCAGGAAGTACTTCTGGGTCGGCAAAACGTTCAGAGGACGAATGTTCACTCATGTTCGATCACCTGTTATGAGCCAATCTATTGATAACTCCAACAAACCCGAGTGGGGTGAGTACTCGAGATGTCCAAGGAAGAACTACCGACGGGTTGAGCGGGTTCTATATTAGTCGGTTTCTGGCCTGGTTTTCCCTGGACATCCAACGCTGTCCAGCGATTTTTCCCTGGACGGTCCTGTCCAGGCATTCGTATCCGTGGACATGAACAGACATTGTTCCAATTCACCCATTTCGAATGACGACCCACCATGGTTCAGCGACGGAATCTCTTCCCGTGGTTCGACAGTGTGATACCTCTATAGTATCGCACACGCTCACCGTCGCGTGTTGGACGATATTCCTCGTACGAAACGTGCTCACTCAGTTTACGACCGAACCACGATTTCGCATAGGCATCGTGATCGAGCTTATCCGCCCACACTTGGTACGCGTCATAGAGATCATTTTTTGAGATTTCGGCCTCGTCTCGTTCGACAACACACCGTTCGACAAAGGTCGCGAAATCAGCTTCCTCTGATTCGGATCCTGCAGTTTCGCTCTGTCCTGGACTGCTATCAGACGGTTCGCTCTCAGATTCAGAGTTACTTGAGGAGAGATCTGGCTCCACCGCCGTACCCAGATCAGTACTCAACGATGCCAGCTTATCGACGAACTCCTCGAGCGGAACACGTTGGCCATTCCGATAGAGCTGTATTTCACCCATCTCTCGGTCAATGACGGCGATTACGTATGTCTCGAGATTCGCCTGGGACTGCGCAAATGAAGATTCAGGGATGAACGGCCGTTTGATCGGTACCCATTCTGATTCGAACTCCGAACGACTCTCGTACGTGTGTCGATCAGTGTGCTCGTTGACGACATACTCGTCGGCAGCCCGGTTGTAGCTATACACGGCGGGAACATCGCTTCGCGAGAGCGAGTCAAACGACGAGACGGTACTGAACTCGTTTCCGTCTCCATCGCGAAGAACGTATTCGTCACCTCGATCGACCCACACTGAACGTCTTGAATCGCCGACCCGTGGACGGACGGCGGTGACCCCCTCTCGAGCGTTGGCACCGCCGTCGAACGTAATGTGTGAATCGGTCGTATAGAGGCGTGTTTCACCGGACTCGAGTTCCTTCACTGGTGACGAGATTATCCGTTCGAGCCGTGATGCAGTCTGAACCCCGTCAGTACCGTCAGAATCGGAAACGACAAAGAAGGGGATATGACCGGCATCGTGCGCTCGTTGAAAGTTTCGAAGGATCTTCACCGGCTTGTCGATGGTCGTTGACTCGACCTCGATCTCGAAAATGTGCTCACAATCTGGGTGTATCGCACGCCCATCGGGTTTCTCACTCCCGTCCTGGGTGAAGATGGTGACGTCGAAATCGTATTGGGAGAGGGTCCGTTCAACGGTCTCCAGTAATTCGTCGTGTGTCTCATTCCCTGCAGCACGCACATCACCGGTCTCCAGTTCGGTCTTCTCCTCACCAGTCTCCGTTAGTCGAACGACGATTTCGGCGCTGTCCTGTTCGAGTGTGACCTCTAGCAGTCGTGATCGCTCTCGAATCTCACCGAGTTCTTCGATCGAGGGTGGTGACGCATCGACGGCATCGTATCGGGACCGAAGTGTTTCGTCGACGGGTTGAACGGGTACCCATCCATTCTCATCGCGAACTTCGCGCTGTAGCTGAACCGTTCGAACAGCATGTGCGAGTGCCTCGTCGAGATCAGCGGACTCGAGATCAAACGCGTCCTGAACCGCTTCAGACGTCTGGCTGGGCGGAGGCGAACCGGACACGATGCCATATTCAGTGCTCGCTCGGTTATGGACCCGCTCGAGCACATCCTGAAACTGCTGCTCTTCGCGGTCAGTGAGTGGATCATCACTCTCGGAATGGCCCGGTGGAATCGGCAGCGGAGAGAGGCTAAACGGTTCCGGCCCAGTCTCACCGAATTTCGGACTGGGCAGCCGAACGATCCACTCGCCTCGAGGCAACGAGCGAATCCGGTTCGTGAACTCGTTTGGATCCATATCTTCGTGGGCCATCACCTTCGCGATCTCGTCGTCGACAGCGATCTTACCGATGATCGGACTGCCAACATCGTTGAGTACATTCAGATAGACTTCGCGACCACCCTTGACGTCCAGTTGCTCCGGGAACTGTAGAGAGAGTCCGACCGAGAGCCGGAAGCTACGTCCCTTCTCCAACAGATCGTTCATTACATCGGAAACGGCCAGACTCGAGGCCTCGTCGATGATGAGATTGACCACGTAATCGTCCGGCTTCGCCTGGATCTCATCACCGCGCTCCCGCAAGGCATCATATAGTTCCGTGAGAATCACACCAGTCATTGCCTTCGCAGAGTCGTCACGAAGCCCGCTTAGATCGAAGAGAATTACCTTCTGCTCGTCGAGGATATCCCGGAAATCGAACTGCGGATCGGTGTTGTTGAAGATCCGGCGCAGGTGTTCGTCCTGGGAGATGTAGTCGATACGGTTGCTCACCCCTCCCATTACCGTCGCGAAATTGTTTGGATCGAGTTGGAGCTGCCGCTCGAGTTGTCGCTGCACCTGTGGATTGCTCGACTGTGGGGCTGCACTCTCCTCCGGCTCAGGAGGCCCAGCACGCCATAGCTGGTCAACGATGTGCTCGAGTTGGTCGTGGGCGAAGTAGTTCACACTCTCCCGATAGCGACCGTTCTCTCGGCCATACTCCTCGTCGTAGAGCGTTTTGATGAGGTACTTAATGAGGTTCGGAGCGACGACTGCCTGTTCGTACCGCTCTTCCCCCATCACCATCTTCAGAATCTCCTCGTAGTGATCTGCCTTATTCTGGACAGCGTCGACGCGACGGACGCCGTTCTCGAGCGCCGGTTCGAGGTTGAAAAAGGCGAATCCTGGGAGGATCTCGGGTATCGGAAAATGGAGGACGTTTTCCTCGAGGTCGTCCATTCCGAATCGCCGGGCGTGAGCACGCATGTACTCCTTGCAGAGACCGTCTCCCTTTGCGTCGATCAGGATAATCGGGCCGTCTGTCTCCTCGTAGAGCGAGAGTTTGTCGTTGGTGAGTGACTTCGACTTGCCACCACCGGTCGTCGCGGCACGGACATAGTGGGTTGGAAGTAACGAGGGCGGAATACGGACAGGCTCGTCCTCTGGTTCACCGGTTTCATCGAGCGCGTAGCCAATTGCCATCCCCTCTCGGAACTCTTCCATCAGGTCTGGGTTTGGACGCGGTAACGGATTCCGTGAGCGCTGTTCGGAGCGTGCGCCACGACTGCCCTCGATAGTGAGATCCTGAGATGAGGGAACAACGACGAGGTTCGCGAGTTCGTCGCCGTTCAAGACCAGATCAGGCCGGGACTTTCCACGGCCTGTAGCGAACTCCGCATTGAAGACTTTCTCGAGTAGTGTCTGTGCACGCTTTTGCTTCGTTCGCGACAGGAGTCCTGCTTCTCGAAGTCGCTTCCCCTCAAGGCTGTAGAACGGGCCATCCAGCGGTGTCAATGATTGAGCGAGTTGATCGAACTGTCGTTCGACCTGCTCCCTGTTCTTCACATCTTCAGAGACTATTGCAACTGCTCGAGCATTCGCAGTGAACGTCCGTTTCGGATGTTTCGCATCGATCCGTTCGATCCGGGCCCGTGCTTCACTACTAAGTTGGGGCCCTTCCCTCTGTTCGGAATCGACTGTCCCGACCTCGAATAGTGGTGCGATATACCGCTGTCCGAACGTATCACGCCCGTCTCGAAGATCTTCCTTCCGCACTTCGGCGTCAGCACTCCAGTCGGGCTTGCGCTGCCAAATGACTTGGAAGACGACCGGGTACTCGATCTCGGTCAGATCATCGATCACTGTGGCCAACGGAGGCTGCTCGGTATCGTACTCAGTTGGGTCGGGGTCGCGGTTTGCAAACGATTTGAGCGTCGTCATCCAGTCGCGTTTGCGTTTCCCTCGACCGTGCCATTGGACGCCAATCGGTTCGAGGTCCGCGCGGAATCGATCATCAGTCACGGCCTCATCATCCGTGTGCGACACCTCCTCCTCTACAGGGAGTGAGGAGCTGTCCAAGACCGTGGTTTCATTGGTGGTGTCCTCATCGTCAGCCTGCTGCTTGTTTCCGTCAGTGCCAACGATCGGCCGTCCACCATCAGTCCGACCACCGGTCTCGTGGTGTTCATCTGATCGATCCTTGGTCGATCGAAGGATCTTCTTCTCGAGATCGACCTCGCTACGCGTGATATCGAAGGTAGTGGGATAGATTGTCTTGAGGCGCTTTTCGAGCGTCTCGAGATGGGACGGCTGATCGACTCCATAATAGAACTCAACTGGCTCATCAGTCCCTTTGCTTACGGCGAGGAATTCGAACGTTGGCGGAGTCGTATCAGCAAACGGATTCAGACGACTCGAGAGACTACGGTGAGTAGGATTCGTGAGCTTATACAGGCTCTCTATCGCAGTCGGAATGTCCTCCGTGTGAAGCTCCTCTGACGTCGGAATAACGCGAAGATACTCACGGTCAGTCATCGGACACGTCACCTCCGTCAGTTCCAGTCGGTGGCTCCGGTTCAGATTTGTCTTGATCGCCGTAGCTGATCTCGAAGCCGGCAGAATCATCTGATGCGGCTGATTCTCCCAGCGGACGGCGATCTTGCTCTTCGTCATCAGAAATACCGGGAAGTGCAGACCGCGACTGCTCCTTGGGATCGAAATCGATCACCCTCTTTTCCTTCTCGAGGGCGTGGACTTCGATCCCACGCCAGTCACCGTCGACACCGACCAGTGCCTCCGAATAGCCGATATCCTCACTTCCAGGGACGGCATCTTGCACAAACCGCATCTGTGCCGAGTTCAGGCCGAACTCGTTGGCCCACTCTTGGTCCATCCCATCGAGGTGATGGAATTGCTTGATCGCACACTGATCGAGAATCGCTTCCGACTCCGCGTGCTGGAAGAACTCGTCGACGGTCTGGGTGATCATCCGAATCGAGAGATCGTGATGGCGGTGATGCCGGAACACGATCTCGAGATACTCGAGACTCGCTGCGTCCTGCATCAGATATCGCGCTTCGTCGATAACGAAGACGACCTCCTTGTCCGTCTCCTTCGCTCGTTCGTAGACGAGCGTGATGAGCAACTGCATAATTAGACTCGTGCTGCCGCCAAGACTGCCCTCCTGTTGAGCAAGATCGAGGTAGATCACCTTCTCATCGCGAAGGTCGAACTCGGTCTGGCGGCCGAGGTTCTCGTAGCGGCCGCCCTCAGCAAAGGAGCGTAATTGGTCGATCAACCACGTCGCATCTGACTGGATCTTGTCCACTTCCTCGTCGGTCCTGACGACGAATCCATCCGGATTGTCGACCATCTCCTCGAGGATATCGAGGACGTCGCGCATCGTCGGACTCTCGTTGTGATGAGTCGCGATATCGTCGGTGATTCCCTTTCGAGCGTAGGCTTCCTCAATTGCCGTCTCGAGTGTGGTGCGCTTATCCCCTAACTGGATCCCACGGAGCGCAAAGTAGTTCGAGAGGAAGCTCATCACACTATCGAGTTTTTCTCGATACGGGCTGGCGTCCTCACCCATTGCTCGCTGAATCCGCTCAGGAGTCGGCTTGATCTCGAGTGGGTTCAGTCCCATATCGCCGCCAACCGTAATTCGGGTTCCACCGAGGGCTTCGGCGACACCAGCCCAGTTATTCAGCGGCTCGAGAATGATGCCGATGCGGTCCTCGCTTTGTTCGATCGAGCGAATGAAGTTCTGTTTCGCACTGAAACTCTTCCCCGACCCCGGATCGCCGATCGTGAACATCGCATAGCCGTTTTCGCGAGCAAATGGATCAATCACGACCGGGCTCTCGTTTTTCCAATGAACGCCGAACTCGACTCCTTCGTCCTCGAGGATGGTCGCATTGTGCGGTGACGCAAGCAATGCGCCGATGGCGCCTCCGAGGGTGATCGACTCACGACCGAATGGATTTTGACCGACCGGGGCTGCTGCCTGCAACGCGAGATCCTGATTACAGATTGCCGTCTTTGGAGAGAGACCAGCAGGTTGCTCGCGAAGTCGACTACGAATCGTCTGGACGGATTCGCGAAGCTCGTCTTTCGTCTCCGCTCGGACGGTAACGAACATTCCCTGATCGAAGACCTGACTCCCGTTTTCGACGGCCTTGTATGTCGCGAGTGCCTCGTCTGCGCGTTCCTGTAGATAGGCGCCGCGGACGCTTTGCTCGAGATCGGCATCAACCTGAAGATCGTCGGCTACACGCTGGAGTTCGTCTCGTGCTTTCTGCTGGTTCCGCGGTGTGATCTGGACTGTGAGGTCGAATTCGACGTCAGTCAGTTCGAACAGTTCGTTGAGATAGCCATCCTTCGGATAGTCCGGATAGTCCGCGATGTATAGCGTCGACGTCCACTGTTCGCCGACCTGCGCTGCTCGTGTCTCCCACGTAATCGCTGCGGGAGCAATGGCACTCTTGTGTCGTTCCGAGATATCCTCGAGAATCTGTCCTTCGACGTCGCCAGTTTCGAGCGTTTCCTCGTCGAGAACATCGGAGAAGTCGACTTCTTCCTCCTCTGTCGCTACCCGATCTCGAGAGATCTTCAGACCGACTCCGATGAGCACGGCCATTAAGACAGCTCCACCAACGATGTGCGTTGTCTCGAGTGCAGTGAACGCTTGCTCGAGGCCGGCAGAGATATTCGTCGATACCAACGGTAGCCTATGCATCTTCATCCCTCCGTTGTGAGCCGAGGATTGGTTGATCGCGAACAGCGTTCGAGGCGTCGTCGTAATCGTGTTCTTCGCCGTTCCAGAAGTCCATTGAGAGGACGAACAACTCAACAGTACTCAATCGACGTGCCGACCAGCCTGGCGCCTTCTGTATAAGCTCTGTCTGGACGGTTCGACACCGTTTATCGAGCTTTTCGAACATCTTCGCTCGAAGCTCGGCATCGCCCAGATCTTCCCGCCGGGTGACGAACGGATTGAACAGAATCCCGATCACCGGTAACGTGGTCAACTTCTCTACCGGCGATCGTTCGGTCTGATATCGGTTGTACACCTCGAATGGATGCACTTGTACACCGATGAAACACCGAATCTGCTGTGTCCCCTCGAGTTCTCGAGGCCGCTGCTCGCGATACTCCTCGAGAAGTTCCTCGAAGATCGGGTTCTCATCGACGTCCTCGTCGTCAAGTCGGTCCTCAATCTGGGTGATTAGATCTGCAACTGGGAACGATCGCGTTGTCGCGTGGAATTTGAGCGTCGAATCGAGTTCCTTGTTCGCAAATTCGCTCGCTATCTCCTGTACATGGGCCCAATCGCCGCTCATCGCAAAATCCATGTTCCCAGGATCGACCTCGAGGAACGCTTCCATCGACCCGTCAGTCCGTTGGATAGCACCGGCGCCAGGCCATGCTCGCTCGATGTTCGTTAGATCCTGCGTTCGTTCGTCCGGTGCAAAGGGCGTATAGTTGATCACGCCGCCCTTGTTTTTCGTCATCTCCGAATGGGTTTGAGCGTGCTCCTTGTTCGGAGCGCTGTACGTGACTCGTGGCCGCTTGCAGTAGTAGCGATAAACGTCAGTGAGCCACGTTGCAGCCGACAGGTGTGATGGGCTGGCATAGACTGCTGCAACACCCAGCGAAAGGCCCACGAGAGCTAGCGGGAGTGTCAGGGCATCGACTCCGCTAACGCCGCCGAGTAGTAACCCGGCAATCGGGAAGCCCAGAAGGATATAGACGTCGCCCTCATCTACGTTGACGATTGGGATCCGATTCTCCTCACCGAGGTGGTTCATAATCCGTCGGGAAGCTGCCTCTCGATCAGTCATGGTCAGTAGTAGCCTGGATCGTTCTCTGTACGGCGATACTCTGGGACGCCTTGCTGTCCGTAGGCATCAGTCACAACATTATCATGTACTGTCCCACCTGATCCCTCGCTGCTTGAGGGGGCTCGCGTTTGTGCCTCGCTCGAGTGCTGCTGGCCAGCTAGCCGTCGACCAGCGACTTGCCATGTGGCTGCTTTCGGTCCCCAGCGAGCAGCAGTTACAGCAGCCATAGGACCAGCTACTTTCGCTGCACCGATCGCTGCGCCTGCTGTGATTACTCCTTTTGTAACTCCTCCGACGACACTCGCTGTTAGCGGACTCGCATACGTGAAGAGTTTCCACACTAAAATCAGCGAAAAGACTGGCAGCGATGCACCCACAAGATAGCTCAAGAAAGCACTCTCAGGAGCGATCGATAACTCTGCACCAGTTCCAAAGAGAAAATCGTAGCCTCGAAAGAGAATTGCAACTGGTAGCGGCATGACCGCCAATGGAACGAATTTGATAGCGAGTTGCTTTGCAATACGAGAAATAACAGGCAGATAGCCGAAGATAACCGCGAGAAGGAGTGGCATTGAATAGAGGTAAAGATAGAGCAAAATCTCTCGAATGAAAAAGAGCGCCTGCAGTATCCACATTGCTATTCCGCCAATTCCGGCCAATAACAGCGCGAGTGCTGGATTTGAGATAGATACCTGGAGGAACGAGAGGAGTGCCTCTCTGAGAGCACTGATGTCTGGAATCAAGGCTATTGTAAAGCCATTTATGAGGAATAAGGAGAGGGCTGCAACCCAGTACCACGTTACAGTTAGGAAAGCGCCACTCCATGCTGATCGGCGAGCCTTCCGGGCCGTGTAGACACTTCCAAAATCAAATATCCGAATAGTGTGATGGGCTTGAACGAAGATCACAAGAAGAAGTAAAGAAAGAAGCATGATCTCACCACCCACAAGGGCCTCATAAAGGCCGTTCCATGGACTATTTGTTGGTGTTCCGAAGATAAAGCTCCCCTCTGTACTAGGAATTGGAGTTCTAAATGCGGCCTTCGTAAAAGCATGGTATCCATCAACAAGACCATTTTGTAGCCATTCAATAAGCGTCTCAACGATATCCTCGAACCACTTCCGACCGAATTCTGCGAGAGATATCGCAGGTATCATGTTTTAGATTCAACTTCGATTTCACATTCGTTGAGGTCTTTACCGGTGTATGAGATCATATAGGAAGCAGAAGTCGGATCCTCACGAACAGCAGATTCAAGATTTACTTCGAATTCGCCTTCCACAGTATTCGGCGAACAAGAGACATTATCTCCCGAAGCGGAGAAAGGCATCAATTGGCTGTAAATGAGTATTTCATCATCTGGAAGGAGTACCACACTATCTGTATGACGATTAAGATCACTCTCGGTATCATAGATTCCACTCTCACTGAAATTCGATGGAGTAGGACGAGGTATATCCCCCGAGAAAGATAGACCAACTATTTCATCAGGACCGGTTCCATCATTCTCCAACCTAATGATAGTCTCTGTGCGAATATCAATATCACTTGCACCTTCAACCATCTCCTCAGGGTGATTCCGAGCGAGTCGAAGATCGGTTATATCAACGTCCGGTTCAATCGTCAGTGATTGCGTTGCCTGCTCTTCTTCATCCTCAACAGCAATGATTTCGTAGTCACCAGGGGTATACGAAGTCCCAATTTGAATTGTTTCTCGACGAACGCCTGTAGGAATCGTCCGTTCGGCAAATAACTCGCCATCAGGAGCAATTACGTTGACGTGGTCAATCGACGACTCCTCAGTAAGCTCAAGGACAAGGTCCATCTCCTCAACGAATACAGCGTCGAATATACCATTGTCCTCGTCTTTGGTTTCATCTGCCTCCGACTGATTGGTCTCAGAGGATCCACTCATGCAACCACTCACGGCGACAGCTGCGCCGGTAACGATACTACTGAGAACGGTACGTCGTGATGTGGATGTGTTTCGGATCATGGATGGTATTCGTCTGAAACGTGCAAGAACGATCCCAGCTTGAGACCTGCATAAAGCGCGATGAGGAACGGTATCGAGAGCCGTAGTACGTCGATGAAGAGTGTAATCCACCCGCTGGCTGTCGTAAGTGGGTTCCACGAAACGGATACCGTGTCACCAACGTACGCCGGGTTGTGTGTTCGCCACGAGCCGGGGTGATATTCTACTGTATGGATCCCCGGCTGCGTTACCGTCACTGTCGTGGTGCCAGAGGTATCCGTCTCGACACGCTGATCGGCGATCGTAATGTACCCAGCACGCGTCTGGACGCCAATTGGTGCAACTCGAGGATGATTCTCGAACGACGGTTCAAGAACGATCGGATCACCGGTCTCGGCATCCCGCAACTCGATCTCAAATGTCGCTGCTGACTCGTTTTCCTCGAGCAGTTCGACAGACAATTCACTCTCCCGGATTTCGCGCTCACTTCCACGCTGTGGCTCTACGAGTTCAGCCGTCTCGCCACGAACGATCCCCTGCACTTGGAGGTGATTGCGATCAACGTCGTCGTAGCGAATTGCGAGTCCGTAGGATCGTGTGTACGGCTCTTCGACGATATCGATCGCGACGTTATCGGGGACTGTCGGCATCGGTGATGAACTCTCGGTTCCCCACATCTTTTCGATGACTGGGCCATCGCGAATCGGGTCTGCACGGGGACCGATCTCTGAGGGATACGCCCGGACGTAGACCGGATGTGCATCTGATTCGACTACCTCACGCTCGGTTGCCGACGATTCTACAAGCCGGTCCCAGTCCGTATTTCGAGCTGTATAGTATCGCCAGACCCCACGAACTGCAGCATCACCATCTTCAGTAAGTTGGTATCCATGCCACGGCTGCGCTTGATAAATCGCAATACCGGTATCTCCATTGGGATAGTTGGCGTAGTGGATCGACGCTGTAAGATCGTATACATTGACCTCACGGCTACTCGAGACCGTGAGATTGTCGATGTGAACCTCCGTTCGGGTCTCAGTCCCTGTTGTGATCGTTTCCTCGAGTTCGACTTGGATATCAGCCTCAAGCGTTAGCGTCGACGGGCCAGTGCCCTCAAGGTCGTACTCAAGGACAGGCGTCTGTTGCCCAGTCTGTTCGGCGATGACCTCCCCGTCTTGGATTAGCCGTACCTCTTCGATTTCGTGACCAACGAGTGACCAGTCACTAGTTTCGTTCTCCGATTCATCCGGAACCCGAACTCGATAGTCGATAAACCCACGAATTTCTCCCTCTGGCGCGACATAGAGCGGTGTTTCGTTCGCATTCAGGTGAACCATCGTCGATGGCTGGACTGCGAAGATCGTCGCGTGTGCATCAGCAATGAGTGTAGAATCTCGAGTTTCGGCATTGGGTGGATACACCGATGTATTCGTATCGCCTGCCTCGAGCGACTCGAAGTCGTAAGTGGTCCAGCGCTTGGCAGTCGTTGGTGGGTCTGCAAAGGTGATATCGGTACAGTTCGCTACGGCCTGCATCTTTGTCCGGTTCTCGCCGTACCGATCATAGTATTCCTCGTCGCTGATACAGTCATCAGGCTCTTTTGCCCAGAGCGTCGCAGTCTCGTTTGCAGAAAGGCCACTCTCATCAGTACCGGGACGAGGTGGGGGAGTGGCACTACTTGTTCCACTGGCGACGAGCATTCCTCCAATGAGGATTACAGCGCCGAACATGGAGACGATTCGATGCATAGCCTTTCGAACGAGGATTATGGCTGATCAATCACCATGGCGCTAGATTAACGCAATCAGCAAGTGGGAGACTCATTATCGACCCAGCAACGGAATAGAGGGGCCCAAGCACCAACAAGATCACAGCGGACTTCAGGGCAGTCCGCTTGTGCTGTTTCAACCCACGCTTCTGCTCAGGGTTCACCGTAAACATCTCTGCAAGTGAATCCGCCTGCCAGACAACAACGAGTCCAGCAATTCCCAACGTCGTCGTAATCTGGAAGAACCCAGAAATCATATCCGGAAGCTGATCGGCCTCACACAGGACATCATCCTGTGCGACAACCGGGTTGACTAGAAAGATCACGGCTAAGAGCAGTATGAATAGACACTGTCTGACTAGCCTCTTTCCATGAGGCCGCTCAATCGACGGTTCACCTGAACGTGTCTCAGCTAGAATTCCCGTCACGATATTTTGATCTAATTGAGACATAAATATAAGATTTCCTTATCTATCCCTAGGAATATATCATATGGAAATATCCTATCGATATCTATGACAGCGGGCTGTTGGATGGTGCGAAAGTTACTCCGTTTGGGTGCATAATCGTTGGAATATTTTCTACTCAGATTAGGGAAATCCATCTCACGTTCTTCGCGTGCTTATAAACTTACAAATGAAACTAGGAAATTCCCGAGCTGATGACTCAATATTCGGTGCGAAGGCTGGACGAGATCGAATTAACGACTGTAGATTGGTCTCCTGTATAACAAGTAGTTCGAAAACACTAAAAATCGACAAAGCAGCCGCTACCCAATTTGAGAACCCGGTATGAGAAAACCGTTACCCGAACTCACGCAGGAAGTCGCCCAACGCTCTCACGAACGTCTTCGCCGTGATCACTGGCGGTGACCGGATCGGCTCGTCGAGCGCGACCTTGATTAGATAATCCGTCAGCCGCCACAGGTTATAGATCAGCGTCGACAGCGCGAAGTTACACAGGCGAAGTCGGTAGTCCGTCGACGACGTCTTCGGCATGAAATCCTTGATCGACTTGTACTGGTTCTCGATATCCCAGCGTCGACTGTACCCGTTCATGACACTCGAGATTTCCTCGGGCTCAACGCGGTCCTGGTTCGTTACGAACACCGCGTACTTGCCGTCGGCATCATCGCTCGTACTCGGTGCGTACAGGAACTCCGCTTCGTGATGGATCTTGCCGTCGATTCCGAACGGGACGTCATGCTTGACAGCTTCGTCCGCTGTTGGATGCTCCTGAATATTCTGGATTGCCGCTAAGTCATCCTCGTACGTCGGCACTGGAGAGAGATACGTAAGCCCGCGCTCGTGAACATCTGCGTACACGCGATTCACGTAGTACCCCCGGTCGAACATCACTATATCCAAGTCGACGAACTGCTCTGCCTGATCAAGCAATCGGCTCACTAAATCGGCTTTCGAGTACGATGGAGAGTTCTCGGGCTCCCACGCAGAGTCCTCTTTGACCGGCTCAATGCCGAGGACGATAGGCGCGTAGTCACCGACCAGCGTGATAGTCGCGTACTTGTACCCGCGTTTGTACTCGCCATCTTTCTTGTATCCGCTCACCATTTCGGGTAGTCTGGCTTCGCGATCCCTGCCTCCTTGTCTTCCCACGGCCAGACGTGGAACTGCTCGTGGGTGATGTCGATCGCTGCAACGGTTTCTCGCGAGTCGAAGGGATCGTCGCTACGGATCGAGTTGATGATGTTCTCCGTGGCAGCATTGAACGCCGTCATTATTGCGTTTCGAATTTGATCGATTTTTCCTGGAACCAATATACATTCTCCCTAGCCACAAGTTAGAAGAATGACCGATATCAATTGGTAATGGAGAATCAAATCCAATTGACAAGATGAATGTGAACTCAAACATAGATTGGAAAACGATTTCTCAGAAGACACGGGGATTAGCACAAGTCAATCGACTACCAGAAACTATTAGCTATAATATTATTTATGCCGTTATCGGTATTAATATTGCAACAAATCAACCAATATCTGATGTCCAGGGATACATAAATAATTTGATGGTACTATTTGTTGCTATGATGATGTCAAAAATGCAAGCTTCAGTTGCGGATGCGTTGCATGATTATCGAGTTGATAAGGAAAATCCAGAGAAATCATATATCGCTAGATCAGTTCAAATATTAGGAGAAAACAATCTTTATTCGCTACTTGCGATCGAACTAACGGTAGGGCTCTCACTTTGGGGATGGCTCGCCTTCGGAACTGATAAACCGATTTTCCTTCTCATGGGTGCTTTGGTTGCTATATTTGGGTTCGTATATTCGTACCCACCCCGGATTAAAGAACTCGGTTTTTTGAATCATATCGTAACAACCGGGGTCGACGTATTTTGTGCTATTCTTCCTGTTTCACTCCTTATAGGGCTTAGATTCAACCAAGAGACCTATTTCTTGCTTGCTGCGATTTTCTTGTATATCTTGGGCTATCATATAGCTCATCAAGCAGCAGATACGTATTTTGATCGGCAAAGCGGTCTCTCGACTTTCACTCAACAAATAGGGGTCGGCCGAAGTATACTCCTGTCTGCGGCGACTACAATCGTAGCTGCGATCTTCACCTGGCTGGGCGGGTATCCAATATCGGCTATAGGACTCGGAATCGGTGGACTGGCGTATGGATTACTTCTCTGGCAGATAGTCGGTAAATCTGAAAAAGAGAAGTCACTAACTGTTTCTCGGTGGTTTAGTATCTCACTTTGGGCTACGTATCTAAATGGAGTGGTAGCAGTCGGCTTACTTCTGTAACTGTTCAATTCCTTCTCTCGAGCTTTATTTTGATTGGTGAGCTAGGTTGCGTTGAGAGGGAAGGAATAACTTCGAGAGATTCTTGAGATGGAACTTTTGGTATGTATTTTTCGAGGATCATTCCAAGCACGATTTTTCCTTCAAGCATTGCTAATCGTTCCCCGATACATCGTCTTGGGCCTGCTGCAAATGGGAAATACATTCCTGGTGATGGTGCTGATAGTGAATCAGATTCCCATCGGTCTGGTTGGAATTCATGTGGAGACTCGTATAGTCGAGGGTCTCGATGAGTCACCCATTGACTCAAACAGAGAAGGGTTCCTTCGGATATCTTGTGACCGCTCAGAATAACATCTTCGGTCGGTTGACGAAATATCGCATATGCAGGCGGGTAAAGGCGAAGGGACTCTTTCAGGATATGATCGAGTAGATTAGACTGTTGGAAAGGCTTCTCAGAGTTCTGGGGCTCATTTTGATCGATTTCGTTGATAGCTTGAGCTCTGATATCTGGATTGGAGCCAAGCAAATAGGTAGTATATGCTAACATGAGCGCGGTAGTCTCATGGCCAGCGAGTAGAAGTGTTACAACCTCGTCTCGAATCTCTGCTTTAGTCCACGATTCTTGATCAAGAAGATCAGCTATGAGTGAGTCATATTCTTCAGGGTGTTCTATGTGGCGTGTAATGATTTCGTCGACGATCTCGTCAAGTTCACCGATAGCACGACGATATGATCGATTCCTCGAGGTAGGAATCCACTCAGGGAGGTAGACGTAGGTCTGGGCGATATATGTGAAGTAGTCGATCACTTCATCAAAAATAGAGGGTAAGTCCCAGTTCTCCGACCGAAGGTCAATGTCGAATAGCGCATTGGTGATAATACGCAGTGTCAGTTCTTTCATTTCGTTTCCGAACATGACTATATCGCCGTCTTCCCATTGGCCCAATTTGTACTCGGTATGTGTTTTTATTTGATTAGCATAGGAGTTCATTTTCTGAGGGTGGAAGGAAGGCTCAAGATCATGGCGATTGGATCGCCACCGATCGCCTTCAGCTAAAACAAGTCCGTTGCCGATCAATGAGGATGTTACTCGTTTATGGAATCCTCCCTTTCGGTACTTCTTATTTTCATCTATCAGGACTGTTTGAATATCATTAGGGTCCATTAGAAGAACAATCTGGTTGCGAGCAACCCGGATTTGAGCAATGTCTCCATATTTTTCGGGGAAAGCACTGAACCACTTTAGGATGTTCTTGCGATAAAATTGGTGTGTATTTCCGATAAGAGGATATCCAGTTGGACCGGGGAGTTGTGACATCACATTGGATCGAGTGAATACTAAAGAATAAATTTGTTTCTCGGAAACTGGTGGTATGGCCACACTCTGATGATAGCATCAGGTTGTGAATTAGACTTCTGTATCGAAGAACAGTGAAGGATTTTACAGATTGTCTATCTTTGAGGAAGATTTGAGGTATTTTTCGTATGTTTCACGAGCCCATTGAACAGCTGCTTCCTTATCGTTTATTATTACGCCTTGAACACCTCCCTGGTTATAGACAGTCATTCCGGCATGTTCTCCTTCAGGAGTTTCCATTATCCACACTGCACAGGGGAGTGATTTTCCAGTACTGTATATGTCGACGTTATCATCTGCAACGAAATTTTCAAAGTTCTCTCCTCGTACCTCGTGAAGCGACTCGAGAACTTTCTCCTCAACGATGATCTCGACTTCTAGATCATTCTCTTGAATTTCCTTTTCTAGCAAATCTGGATACGAAGGGAGGGAAAGAGGAGCTAAGCCTGTTAATTTTGTTGCTGACTTCAGCAGTTCGTTGGCTTCTCTCAAAGCAGTTTCTGGCACCTGTGGGTCAGCAAGATGCTTAGAAGCCCCCTTAATGAAGTCACGGTCGATGGATATATCACCAGATATGCTATTTATTATCTGGTGAATATCTGCTAGGTTGTCAGTGGTGTCCACATAGTTTTCGTATGTTTCAAGAGACAACTTTCCAGTTGAGGTAAGATAGTACTCCCCACCTTGGATCTCAACACATCTCAAGTCCTGTAGGTTTTTGATTGCTCTATCTATCGTAGAACGAGATGCACTCACTTCTTCTGTGAGATCAGATTTCGTTTGTGGGTTATTGAGTAGAGCGCGAAGAATTTCGGTTCGCTTCCTGAGTGTATCCCGTAGTTTTTCTACATCATCCATATTATGTGATTAGGAGGATACCACAGTAATGTTTTTGTCAAAATACTATTTATTATACACTGAAATTAGATTTGAGAATAGTATGGTGTAGATCATGGGGGGATAAATGGAGATGAGTAATCGGCCAGGAGTTGAGTCACCAGACCACTATCTGATTATCTTTTCAAAAGTTGGTAGTACAATAGGGATAGGTCTAATAATTCTACCGAAAAAACCATAAGCGTTCAATGGAATGTCAAAGGTAGATGAGAGAAAAGATAACTGAGGAATTACGGCAACCAGAGTATACGGGAGAGAACCGGTGTGAAGCATGTACGGTGGTGAATGTCGCGATCGCAGGTGTACTTGGAGCAATTATTAGCCGGAAATCGAAATTCATGGGAGTAGTGTCGGTTGGCGTTTCTCTAGTGTTGATTTATCTTCGAGGGTACCTCATTCCCGGAACACCGACTCTGACCAAACGGTATATGCCAGCGTCTGCTCTCCAACTGTTCGGGAAAGAGCCAGAACCGGAAATTCGGAATGGCTTGGCTGCGACTAATACTTCTAGTTCAAACACTAGTGGTACTGACACGACTACAGCACAGATCTCTAATGAGGGGGCTCAAAACGAGTCTGAAGGAGAAAATGAAGGGTCCGTCACCCTATCACCAGAAGAGTATTTCCTCTCAGTAGGGGTTGTCGAAGAATGTGATGAGAGGGATGATCTGTGCATAGAGACGTCCTTCGAATCAGAGTGGGTTGAAGAAATGACCGACCTCAATGACGGCGATCTCTCAGCAGAAGATGCTGCTGCAGCATTAGGTCTGGACTTAGAAAATCATGAGTTCACGATTCGAGAGGATGATCAAGCTCGCCAGCTGAAGCGGGACCAACAGATTATCGGTCAGTGGCCATCGGAAGCTGCCCTGATTGCCGACATCGCTGCTTCTCGAGTACTTGAGTCGTGGGATACGAAATGGAGCGAGTACGAACCTGCTGAAAAGGGAGAACTCCTTAACGGGTTGCGATTATTCCTCGATACCTGCCCGACGAGTGATGGAGAGATCGTCTTCAGCGAGGAAACAGTCGAATCATGCTGTAGTAGCCACGAAGTGATCGCAGCAGTGTGTGAAGATACAAACGAGCGTATTTTCGAACACCAGATGCCGTGATCTCTCCTGTTCCTAGGCCCTCTTAACGAATTGAGGAACAGACGTTTTGGAATTTTTCTGCTGATATATTGGTGGGAGAAACTGGAACACTCTCAAAGCGTATATCTGTCAGTTTAGTTTAGAAATCCTTATGTGGTGTGTGGTTGAGCATACAATATGGAAGGTAAACCAGACATGGTGGTAGAAATACCAGACACAATGGTAGCAGAACCAGACATTGGTTGGAGTAGTAATGGAGAGACAACTAATCACGGAGGGTTCAACGCATGAGCCAAGCAAATTCAAGTCTGGCGCAGCAGAAAAGAGCAGGTTATCTCCTCCTAGGAGGCGCACTGGTAACGCTTGTTGGGGGTATAGCGGTGTTTTTCTACTATGATGCACCTCCGATGAGTTATGCAGGTATTCTCGTGCCTGTAGTGATCCTATCGGCGTTCGGATTTAGATCGATAACAGCTACTCGCAACGAGAAGGCATTAGGTGATGAGAGGACTCGGGATCTGATTGGAAGAGTCAGCATTAACGCATTTTGGTGGCTAATGGCGATCATCCTGATCAATGGTTTCTGGAATGTAGTCCCCAGGGAAAGCGCAGAGTTCCTGTATCTGGGTAGTGGATTAGGCATATTCGCCATTTACTATGTGTACTACCGCTATGTCCGATAAAACGATAGATAATGAATTGAAGGTCTATCGAGCTAAGCGCGATATCACGCAGGAGGAACTCGCAAAAGAGATCGGCGTTACACGGCAAACGATAAACGCTATCGAGAGAAACCGATACAACCCCTCTCTGGAAATAGCATTCGAGCTAGCAGAATATTTCGACTGCTCAGTAGAGGATATTTTCACCTACGAATAGCAGCTCTACTTTTCTTGTTCTTGAGGAGAAGTTGAGCATTCTAGTCGAGAGTGTAGCAACACCCCCAGCAGTTGAATGGATAGATCAGAGTCAGGGTTTTTGCTCAATTGCTACTAGATAGGCCAAAAACTGAATAATAGTCCAAGGAATAGTAATAGAGTATAAATTCTTCGGGAGAAGAAATAAATATATCGGTGATATTCAACCTAATTGCAATGCGAGAAAATACTGATTCCGAAGACGACTCGAATAAAGTCAACAGACGGAATGTTCTTCGGACGCTCGGTGCAGGTGGTGTCGCAACGGTCGCTGGTATTGGACAAGTCTCAGCGTTGTCTGGAGAAGATGATGTGCTGGAGAAGGACATGGTGAAGGCCCTCCTAGCTGAGCTCAACGATCCCGAAGTCAGCGAGGTCACCATCGATGGGCAGGACCTCACAGAAGAGGTCTCGATGGAGAGAGCTGAAATCGAGACGAAGTTCGGGACCATCGTGTACGCGGAAATCGACGAGCCCGATGCTGGACCTGAAGCCTACTTCGAAGTCGACAAACTCACTGGAGAACTGGAGGAGGAGGTCCCGGAAAAATACCGTGGACTTCCGGGTAATACTGATCTCTTCCTCGTCTACGAAGACGGGGACGTCGTGGCACGACGAACTGCGACAAACCCCGAACGGAAGCGGATCGCGGAGGCTGTCGGATTCACGGATGAAGAAGAGGAAGAGATGCCTATTATCTACGACGCGGAGACTGGTGTCTTCGAGACCGGCAAGCTAGAGGAAAACGAAGAGGAAGACGACGAGACAGGCAAACAGTACCGAATCGAACTCGAAGAAGCGTTCGAAGTGAACGAGCACCAGGAAACGCACAAGGCCCTCCGAGAAGAGAAATACACGATCGAAGTCCTCGAACTCGAGGATGAATCAGACGATGGGGGATTCTCGATCATGCAGTCGGGCTGGCAGGGCAGCGACTGTTGGGGTCTGAACTTCGGTGCGCCCTGTTCCCAGTGCGTTTTCGGTAGTGGTGTCTGTGGTGGCTGTGCAGCTGTCTGTGGTGCCACTGGAGGGCTCGGCTGTATTCCATGTATCGCTGGCTGTGCTGGAACTGGGGGCTCCTGCGGCTGCTGTCTCAGCTGTAACAGCAACACCCACAATCCAGTGTGTTACTAACGGTCGCCCTAGATCACTCCCGGTAGGCTCCCGGCCCTTGCATTACAACCCCCTTCCGGCCTACCGATATCCATTCTTAACAGTAGTTCTGTATTTAGCTGCTATATTTTAGGCATCCGGTGTACGACCTCAATGTCGTGAAATAAAGTCCACAAATTCGAAAACTACTGCTAAAGACCTGATTAGCTCGACATCGGCGATAAGTGTTATTTAGTTGGCGGTTTGTAGAAATCCAAACGCGGAATCTGTGCCATCTGAATCGTAAGCATTTTGTATAGCGTTTAACACTATATACAATGCGTAGCACACCACCCTCGCAAGTGAAGTCGTGGACTAAATTTTCATCTCGAGTTCGTGAGTGAGTCCAATAGGGTTTGGAACCAGGATTATCCTCTCGAGAGCGATATACGCCGGTGCGGCGCCTAGAGGGCAGCGCCGCAGTGGACAAAGCCGGAACGACGCGCTACCCCCACTAATTCGGGCATTCCCTCGAGGTCTACTCCCTCCTCGAGGGAGCTTTTCGTACACTGACGTAGTTTACGTGGTTGAGTGCGGATTTGACGAAATCTGTCTTAACCAACATGGGATCTGTATCCAGTCGCAAGTTGGTTAAGGCCGAGAGCGGCGCTGGATCCCGCTTAACTAATCAGAGTAATCAATCGTAATGAGAGTCACTTTGCATTACCCCCGTAATCTCAAGTATTCCTCTTTCCCCATCTATACGTTTAAACCCGAAACCTCGGGTAGCCGCAGTGATGCTCTGGGCGATCAGCGTCGCTGCAACGATCTCCTCGTACGACGAACCCGAGAATCTACAGCAGTGGCTCGAGGAGTTCAACGAGGCTTACGCCGAGGTCAGTGAGATCATTCCCGTACCTCACTTTCGAACGCTGCGGCCAGTTCCTCACGCATGAATTCCCGTCGGCGTTTCCGTGCTTCCTCCTCACCAAGATAGTTTTCGACGACGACGTTCGGATCCGAACTGCCCTGTTCGGCAGCAACCGCCTCGATTTGGCTCGAGAGTCGTTTCACAGCGTCACCGTAGGTTCGGTACCAGAACCGCCGTCCGTACTGTGGCGTCGGCGTCTGCTCGCGGATCTCGAGGCCAGCGTCCTTCGCCAACCTCTTGAACCGTTTGGTGATCGTATCCGGGCTTCGGTGGCCGCTTTCAGCGGCAGAACTCGGGAACAGGTAGCCGTCCCAGTCGTCGCGATTGGAGAGCTGTGTCCAGCGATCTGCCAGAGTCTCGAGGCCGTAGAGGATCGACACGCGACCGGGACCGTTCTTTCGTTTCTCGTCGAAAACGATGTGCGGATCCTCTGCCTCGAAATCGAATCCGTCGTCGTCAGTCGGCGCGAACTGGTCACGTGAGAGTCGTGCGACCTCCCTGCGGCGTAGGCCCCACGCACACGTCGCGACGACGAGCAGGCGATCAGCAACCGAGTCACATGCATCAACGAGCACCCGGACGTCGTCGGCCTTGAGGGCTGGCGGGTCGCGATCGTCGGCGCCAGGCGTCGATCCCTTCCAGTTGGTTTCGTGGGGCGCCCCGGCGGCCGGGTTGAACTCCGCGTCCCGATCCATCACCAGCCGTTCGTAGAACTTCTGAACCTCGAGCAAGTGTTTGTACCGCGACTCGTGACTCTCGAGGTCGGGGTCTGGGTTCGTTTCATCCCACTCGTCGAAGACGTCCCGCACGCGTTGGCGTTCGATCCGTGGCTGGACGTCGGCGCTGTCCTCGCGAATGCGCGTGACGATATCTGCGCGGCCGTGCAGGTCGGCGTATGTGCGGACAAAGCGAGCGAGTCGCGAACGTTTTGAGTCGATCGTTGTATCAGCGAGTCCCTCCCGGCGGAGATTCTTCTCAAGATACCACTCGAGCTCACGAATAGTGGTCTCATCTTCGATACCCCAGGAGTAATCCTCGTCACGACCAGGGTCCGGGTAGCCAACCGTCGCAAGAAACTGCGCGAGCGTGAGGTCGTGATGTTCGCGCAAGGCGTAGGCGATCCCGGAGTAGCCCGCCTCGGTGATCTCCTCGTAGGTCGGCCGCGTCTCGAGGTCCAGGCCGTCCCGTGCGAGGTCCGGCTCGACCTCAGTGTTCCAGAAATGTTGCAGTTCCTCGAAGGACATGCGGGACCAGTTGATCTGTTCCTGCTGGCTCATCGCGTCCTCACTTGCCTGAGAAGGCCGTTTGCTCCGGGTTGGGGTAATTCTAAGACCGGCATTTTCGTACTGCTCGCTATTTGTGATACTCACATAAGACTACTGCTTATCGGGTTGTCCTATACAGACAACCGAGATAAGTAACAAAGCCGCAGAGACGGGGCCGGAATTGGATGAATCATATATGGCTATATAGAATTCGAGTCTCTCGTCAGAAACAAGAACCTTCGGACATCACCTACGTGCTTAATAACCTCTGTGCCAGTGAGCGAGCATATCGTGTTCGAATAGCAATCGTCCTGACGACCCCCTCGATGTAGACAGCAGGGTCGTCAAAGAAGTCGTAGATCAACGTGATACCTCCATGATCGGGTTGGATATACATCGATTCTAAGCAATATATTCCGATATCGGTATACTTTCGTACTCATTCAGTAATATGGAATGTATATGTTCGAGACCGTACTCCACACTGGCGCTGAGCATCCAGATCTCTGGTGGACGCTTCTTCCAAGCCTGTTCTCGTTTGTAGTCGGACTTGGACTGGGTTCATATTCTGACTGCTTACGTAACTGGGTCAATGCACAAACGGAACCAACCACGGAATAATCACAAATAGTACTCTTACAGCGGATCCTCTCAGCAGAAGGGAATTTCGGCACGTTTTTGCCTGAGAGTGATAAGCAATACCAATATGGTATCAATCGAGGAAGTGATAACCAGTATTACTGCTGATCTCGCTGAATTCGACGGTGTCCTCGTCGCGTTCTCTGGAGGCGTTGACTCGAGCGTCGTAGCGGCCCTCGCCAATGAGGCGTTGGGAGACAATGCGATCGCTTGTACAGCAAAAAGCGAGACGCTCCCAGAGGCTGAACTCGAAGAGACGAGGCAGATTGCCGCCGAAATTGGAATCCGCCACAAGGTTGTCGAATTCTCGGAACTCGACAGTGATGCGTTTCGTCGCAATGACGAAGAGCGGTGCTACCATTGTCGGACGATGCGCCTCTCGGCGATGTACGATGTGGCGCGAGAGCAAGGGATTGAGATCGTTTGTGACGGGACAAATGCGTCTGATCCTGGGGAGGGACATCGTCCGGGACACCGGGCCGTTGAGGAGTTAAATGCGTACTCGCCACTGTTAGAGCATGAGGTTACGAAAGCGGAGGTTCGAGAGATCGCTCATGAGTTTGATCTCTCAGTTGCGGACAAGCCATCGATGGCATGTCTTTCCTCACGAATCCCCACTGGACTGGAGGTCACGGAAGAACGGCTGACTCGTATCGAAAAGGCCGAACAGATCCTCCGGACTTGGGGATTCGAACAGTTTCGTGTACGCGACCACGACGGGCTTGCTCGTATCGAAGTGGCATCTGACGAACTGGAAGCGGCGCTCAATCCTGACTTCGTTAGGACAGCCCGAGAGCATATCGCTGATCTGGGATTCGACCATGTAACGCTGGATCTCCACGGCTATCAGACTGGCAGCGTGAGCCCAGAGACCAACAACGCTAGAACCGACACATCATCCGCAGAAAACAGCGATGATCCAGTCGTCGAAGACGTGTTTGCTGTCGAGGATTCGACCGGCGCTAACAGATCACAGTAACCTACCCACGTGCGGCTTGGGCTGCCTGTGCGCCAGCAACGAACCCAGCATCGATATTAACGACGCTGAGGACAGTACAAGATTGGAGCATCCCCAGTAGAGCAGCTTTGCCATCTGCGCCCGCCCCATAGCCAATCGAGACGGGGAGACCGATGACCGGGGCGTCAACCATCCCGGCGACGACTGTCGGCAACGCGCCCTCCCGTCCGGCAGCAACAATGATACAGTCGGCGTCATCGAATTGGTGTCGCTCTGCGAACATTCGGTGGATTCCAGCAACGCCGACATCGTAGATGGTCTCGACCTCGCAGCCCATCTCACGGGCGGTGACGGCTGCCTCTTCTGCGACTGGGATATCTGATGTCCCACCCGTAAGGACAGCGACTGTCCCATCAGTCACTGGCGGTTCATACTCCGAGGTTCGCAGGACCATGATTTGGGCCTGCTCAATCCATTCGACTTCGGCTGCCGACGACTGAACATCCTCGAGCGCTGTCTTGGTCTCTTCGTCGATCCGAGTTATGATCACTCGATCTTCCTTCTCTATGGCTTGCTCCGCGATCGAGGCCACATCCGCCGGCCGTTTTCCTTCTGCGAGGACAACCTCCGGAACGCCGTTGCGGTCCTCTCGACGCGTATCGAAACGGGCGAAGTCATCAACGCGTGTAAATCCTTCAATACGCTCACGCGCCTCCGCGACACTTAACTCGCCCTCCGAGACGTCTTCGAGGATTGGTTCGAGGTCCATGTCTTCTACTCTTGGGGCGACGGCGCTGCGAACTGGCCGTTGTCGAATTCGATTGGCTCCGGTTCGCTAACGACGCGCAAGTCGTCTCTCTCTCGGGCTTCTTCGACCAGTGCCTCGGACGCGTAGAATCGACCCAGATGCATTGTGTCGCGTGCACGGATTACTCGCAGATCCTCGGTGTCGATCACACCGATTGTCGACAGGGCAGCAACTAGCCCTGCTCGGTCAGTCTTGACTGCCGGTGGAAGACGAACTCCACGGATCGTACTGGCAGTGATCGCATTGATCAGCGTATCCGGTGCGTTCACTTCAGTTACGATATCTTCGTGGACAAAGTCCGCTGATCCCATTCCCATGGCGTTGCCATGGGTCGTTTCGGTCAGCCCGCGGACGTAGATCCGTTTAATATCGGGAAGGTCGGGTTCGGGCTCGTTGATTGCGAACGGGCGCCGGCCGATGACGTTGGTGTCCATGCCCTGCCCGCTAATGTCTTTGCCCTGTTCGTCGAGGACGAGTACATCGACTTCGTCAAACGGGATCTTAGGCATGATTTCATAAGCGGTTTCGAGCAGTTCGGCCTCGCGGTCGAGGAAGCCATCAGGGCGGATTCCCTCAATATGGCCTGTATCATCGTGTTGATCCTCGACGACGGCGACGCCGCCAATGATTGGCAGCGACTCCAGCAGCTGCGAAGTGATCTCGGGGATCATGTTGCGGAAACTCCAGTTGACAGCCCATTCATGAGCAATCTTGGCTCCGCGTTGTTTCCCCATTCCAATCACCATCATTTTCGAGAGCCCACTCTCAACAGTCCCGTCGAAGTCAGTGTGGGGCTTGATCCGATTGACAGGCAGGATGGCATCAGCGCCTGCAGCATTCGCGTCGGCAACTACTGGAACACCGCGGTCAGGGGTCTCACCAACCTGAACGACCTCCATGCTGGAGCGGATCTCACACCCGACTTTTGCTTCGGTTACGCCCAGTGACTCGAGCATTTCTCGTTGCCCCTCCGCGGTTGCGCCACCGTGGCTTCCCATCGCAGGGAAGATAAACGGTTCATAGTCGAGATCCTCGAGACGTTCGATCACACCACGGACGAGCAACGGGAGGTTCGCGATTCCCCGGCTCCCGACACCGACAGCAACCTCACCGCCCTCGGGGATGTCCTCGAGGGCAAGATTCTCTACTGCATTACCAGCACGCTCAGGAATCTGTTCGGCTGGGATCGGATCTGTATCCCACACCTGTTCGATGACTCCAAACTTCGGAAGCTCGGTCTCACCGCACGCTTCGAGTACTGTCTCCTCTGGGACGGCTAATTCGGAACGCGAACCCATACTAAGCGAATGAAAGAGCACTCTTTAGTAAAAGAATATGGATATCAGACGTAATTGTTGCTATCCAGGGTACTATGATTATAGACGAGATGATTACTGTCAGCCATGATAGAAAACCGTCAGCAGATCAGTGGCAGCAATGCACAAGAGTTGGCGCTGGACTGTGTCACGGCCGGTATTGAGGCGGCGAATCCGGAAACCGTCATTCCAGAGCAAATCGGACTGAATGGCAATGACCTAACGGTAGCCGGTACGACATACGATCTCGGAGATTACGAACGCATACTGATCGTTGGTGGAGGCAACGCGGCTGCCACCGTCGCACAGGCCCTTGAGGACGTACTTGGCAACAGGCTTGCAGACGGTGCCATTGTGACGGATAATCCGGTTGAGACGGCGTCAGTCTCTGTGCTCCCAGGCGACCATCCCGTCCCGAGTGAACGCGGTGTGGAAAGCACTCGCGAGTTACTGTCGGTTGCCGATGAGGCGACTGAAGACGATCTTGTACTCGCCGTGATTACGGGCGGTGGGAGCGCACTTCTTCCCGCTCCCGCAGCGGACATCTCTCTTGCAGACCTCCAGAAGACTACGGAGGCGTTGCTCGCCTCAGGTGCGACTATCCATGAGATCAATGCGGTGCGTAAACATCTCTCCGACGTCAAGGGCGGGCAACTTGCTGCGACGTTGGCACCCGCGACAGTTGTTGGAGTGATCCTCAGCGATGTCGTTGGGAACAATCTGGATGTGATTGCGAGTGGGCCGATTACGCCGGATCAGTCGACGTTCGGGGATGCATTGGACGTTATGGAACGGTACGACGTTGATCTTCCTACTACTGTTGTCGACCGACTTCGCCGCGGTGCCAACGGAGAGATTGAGGAGACACCAGATGCAGGAGATCAGACATTCAGGGATGTCGATCCCCATATCATCGCAGATGGAAACACTGCGCTACGCAGCGCAGCGGCCGTCGCCAGTGATCAAGGATACGAACCGCTGATTCTCAGTTCTCGTGTTCGTGGCGAGGCCACGGAGGCAGCCAAGACGATGGCTGCAATTGCGGAAGAATGTATAGCGACCGGAGAGCCAGTCGAACCGCCGGCTGTGCTACTCTCTGGTGGGGAAACGACAGTAACAATCACTGGCGACGGAACCGGCGGCCCGAACCAGGAGTTTGCGCTGAGTGCCGCGCTTGAACGCTCGGAGCCGGGCATCACTGTAGCGAGTGTGGATACTGACGGTATTGATGGAAAATCCGACGCCGCCGGCGGCATCGTTGGAGCCGACACTGATCTACCACAGGCCGAAGCACAGGAGGCGCTCGCAAACAACGACGCCGGTGGATTTCTCGAGCGTCACGATGGCGTGATCCTAACAGGAGCGACGAATACGAACGTCAACGATTTGCGGGTATTAGTCGTTGAGGACGAGTAGCGGACGACAGCTTTTCGTTCGCTGCATCAGTAGCGAACTTCGAGTCACCAGTTGACTATACTTCTGTAAAAAGGAGCGTCTGTTCTCGCCGAAATACGCTGCTATTCGTCGCCGCCTACCGAGGCTGTGTCTGCCCCAACAGGCTCAGGCTCATCTACAGGGCTCGATTCTTCGTCTGGTTCTTCCCCGTTTACCTTCCGATATACAAAGCTCGCCAATGCAGGCGCTAAGAGCGCAGTCACAATTGTCGACGCTGCAACCTGTGGTGTCGCTATGGTTGCCGCCTGCCGCATAGCAGGATCAGCAGCGGCGACAGCTTCGGGCGTCGCAACCGCATTCCCGGCTGTACTCGATGCGGATGCACCCGCTACGCCGGAGCCACCCGAGGCTCGATCAGCGAGAATGTTGAAGATGCCACCGATGAGCACGGTCATGACTCCCAGCAGAATACCCGCCGCACCGGCCGTGATCAGCATCGAGAAGTCGATCCCAGCACCCAGCGGGAACGCGAAGAACGGAATCAGGACCGGGCCAGCACTTGTGAGGAACTCACGCATCTCTGGATCGAGGTTCCCGAGGACCATCCCAATCAGAATCGGGACGACAACCGATACGATATCTAGGAACGGGATTGAGGCGATCCCGGCCGTCCCAAGCGCAACCATAGTCAGGAACGGGCCGTCGTTAATGGAGATAATCGAGATCGCCCCGACGTCGGTCTCGTCGCCCATGTCGCCGACCAGGGCAGCATACAAGCCCCCGTTCGTATTGGTCATTGCTGCGATGATTGCGAGCGATGAGAGTCCAAACAGGCTGTTGCCGAGGAAGTTAGCCACAATCAGCCCGATTCCCATCCCAACAAGGAATTTCGTCCCCGTGATCGCTGCACCCTGCTTGAGGGCTTGAGGTGCTTCATTAACCGTAATTCCGGCCCCCATACAGACAAGGAAAGCAGCAATTAGCGGCAGCGCTCCATCTTTAAGGAGCGCCGTTGTAAATCCGCCGATCTCCAGCGCCTGCGGGAAGAACGTGTTTATCACCGCCCCAAGCACCAGCGGAATCACCATCATTCCGCCGGGGATCGACTCGATAGTCTGTTTGATCTTCATTGTTCACTCTCGGAACTGAAAGTCGCTGTCAGCTGTTTTTCCCACTTTGCAGTCGATGTACTACGGTCTCTCCTACTGCAGGCTGGCTTGGCGAACATTCCAATGATCGTTACAGAACAAAGGTCAAAAAACGTTACGGATGGTTGTGATACGATGACAATACAACACCCCGTACCAGGGATTCCAGTCGTCTATATTAGTCTGAATATACACTCCAGTCACAGTAGCTGCGTAGAATTGGGAAGACCCGCCTATCCAAGTAGCAACTAGGGGAAACCAGAACAGAGAGAAAGGAACAACTGACTACCAGATACTCTGTACTGGAATAAATGTCAGTTCTCAGCCGCCATATCGACAGCAACGTCGACGGCATCAACGAGGCTCTGCTCGGAGGCAATTCCTTCTCCCGCAATATCGAATGCGGTTCCATGGTCAACGCTGGTCCGAATGATCGGGAGCCCAATTGTCACATTCACACCGGAAACAGCGTCACCTCCGGCGAACCCGAGCATCTTAATCGGGATGTGTCCTTCGTCGTGATACATAGAGACGACACAGTCGAACTCTCCACGCGCCGCCCGGACGTATACCGTGTCAGGCGATTCGGGTCCCTCTACGTCGATCCCCTCGTCTTGTGCCTGCTCAACAGCGGGTTCGATCTCAGCATGGTCTTCGTCGCCTAGCAGTCCGCCATCACTGGCGTGAGGGTTCAGACCTGCAACGGCAATTGATGGTGAGTCGAGGCCAAGGTCACTCAGTGCATTATCAGTCAGACGGATTGTCTCGAGTACGTTTTCAGCCGTCACCAGGTCACAGGCTTCCCGGAGAGAGACGTGCGTACTCACGTGGGTCACACGGAGCTCGTCCTCAACGAGCATCATCGAGTAATTCTCTGTGTCGGTGTAATCGGCGAGCATTCCCGTGTGACCAGCATAGTCGCTCCCTGCGAGCTTCGTCGCCTGTTTGTTGATCGGTGCCGTCGTAATCGCATCAATCTCTCCCGCTTTGGCAAGTTCGATGGCGCGTTCAATATACTGCAGGCTCGCTGCTCCGTACGCCTCACGAACCTCTCCGCGGACGAGTTCGTCCACCAGATTGAGGTCTAACACTGGAATGGTGGTGGCATCGAACGTCGCATCAGTTACAGTCTCTATGGCTTCAACATCGAGCGAGACGTCACAGACTGCAGTGGCCTCGACGACCACATCTGCATCGCCGATGACGAGCGGTCGACTGCTCTCGAGCAGTTCCGGATACGCCTTAACGATCACTTCTGGGCCGATCCCACCAGGGTCACCCATTGTGATCCCTATCAGTGGTTTCTCTCTATGCATCGGTTTGACTCAAAACGTCCAGACAATTAACGATTGTTTCTTCTGACCCAAATCCACCAGCCTTCGTGACCAGCGGCATTCCGGCGGTAGCTCCGTCAGCAAACATTCCAATGGGGATTCCGGCTTCGACCTCTTCGCCGGTCAGCGTTACTGCCGTCGCTCCAAGTTCCCGGATAACCGCAACCGCAATGTCACCGCCGGTTAGCAGTAAGCCCGACGGAGTCTCATCTTGGAGAACAGCGGCTGCAGTCTTTGCAAGGCCCGCTGCGATCTGCTCGCGGATCTCTGAAGAGGTAAGTTCTTGTTCCTCGCCGGCAGCCAGCGTTCGGTCGACATCTTTGTCATCGGTTGCCGCAGTTAGTACGACCGGTTGGTTATCGCGCAGGCGATGCACCGCTTGCTCTACGATGTCGTCCAAGTCCTTGTCTTTCAGCAGCGTAGGACCGTCGATCTGAATGACCGCATCAGTAGACACACGTTCGAGTTGGGAAAGCGTGGTCTCACTCACACTCCCGGCGACCCCTAATGCTGCACCGTCTCGGAGTTGCGGGGACAAACGCGTATCGGCGTCAGCACCGGGGACGATAATCTGCTCTGCCAACCCGGCACTGCCGACATAGAGCGTGTTGACGTCCGTAGTTGCTTTGGCAGCGCCCGCTAGATGTGTATCTTCGACCGCGTCACAGATGATGATCGGTGCTCGATCGTTCCGTTCGACTATCTCTGTGATTGCGGCAGCAACTTCGTCGTGTCCATCCGTGATAGTTGAGAGGGGAACGTTCTCGACTGGTCGGTCGATCGATTTGAACAAGTCAGCAAGTGATGAGGATGTTGGCCCTTTCTTGTCGTCTCCGTACTCCGTTTCGGCGACAGGGGTTCCTTTCACATAGTGAACGCCGTCTTCTGTCGTCCGGCCAGCTGATGGGAACGCGGGCGCAACCAGAGCCAGTTCAGCACCCGACGCAGCTAGTGCCGCGTCGACTTCTGCAGCGAAATTCCCGCGGAGAGTCGAGTCGACCTTCTTGTAGATGGTTCGCGATGAGGTTTCCTCGACGACTGTGGAAACGGCATCAACCGCGTCCGCCTTGTCATCGTATCGGCTATCGGTGTTAATCCCCAGTACTGCGGCGTCTTCTTCAATCGCATCCATCTTAGCTTGCGGATCGACAACGACAGTCGTCGCGTATCCACGCGCAGCAAACCCCTGTGAGGTATCCATTGCTCCTGTGAGGTCATCAGCAACCACTTCGACAGCGTACATGGTCCCATACTCTATAGTCGACCGTGATAAAATATTGGATGATTCGCATCGACAACATGATATCGATTCATGGAGGCCTTGTAGGCGTGTATCGGCCGTTTTCGTCCCCTAGAAGGGTATTCTTGAGCCGACTGAGCGATATTTTCGTAGATAAGGTCTCCAATGTATTTGTTTAGTAATAGCAAACAGGATGGAGTGATTCGCTGACCCTCTCCATCTATTTACGATTGTACTATTGTAATCACATCTAATCTGAGATGACTTTCTCTGTTTCAACAAACTACAGAGGAATCCTCAGCGCCATATTTTATAGAGTTACTGAATGTAATTTGATGAGCAGTCTATCATTATTGAACCACATAGGCGAATCATAACTCCAAAGCATTTAGTGAAACTAAACGACCCATTCGGCAGTAACCTGTTGTGACCTTCCAGAAGCAGCAGTCTTTCTCTCAAGATTTCTTGACAAAATGAGACGATAGGGGATTACATCTTTGTAACAGAGTTCCGCTTTCATCTGGCTCTGCGTTTCTACAACTAACCGGGCAGGAATTCACTTCGCACCCGATGTAGGAATTATCTCAGTCATATTGATATTTGCCTCAATTACGCTGGTCGTGTTCTTTACCTTCTTAGGGAGGATATTTCGAAATCGGTCGTCTTGCATTCGACTAACCGGGCCAGAGACGCTTACTGCGCCGAGAACACGTCCTGTTTGAACCCTTACTGGTGCGCCCACTGCCCGAACTCCGTCAACCTCTTCCTGATCATTCAGTGAGTACCCACGCTCTCGGGTCGCTGCGAGTTCATCAAACAGCGTTGACCGGTCAGTGATCGTATTGTCGGTCATCTCTGCAAGACCGTACTCGTCAACGATACGTTCAACACGAGATTGCGGTAAGAAGGCGAGGATCGCCTTTCCTGTTGCAGTGTAATGGAGGTAATCCGGGCGCTGCAGTTTAACGGAATGAAAGCGTTCCCCAACAGCGTCTTCTCCAAGGATCTTGCAGAGTTTCATGCTCAGTCCATGTTGTTCAGTCGATAAGTGTACGATTTCGCCGGTCTCGTCTGCTAACTCTTGCACCTCGGGTTCGCCAATTTGATAGAGAATATTGTTGTTTCGGACGTACTCCCCGAAGATAAGAAACCGGAGGCTCAACTCGTACTGGTTGTCCTCTTTCACTACGAATCGGTTCTCTTGCAATGTACTGATATGATTGTGGACCGTCCCTTTCGTGAGCTCGAGATGGTCAGCTAACTCCGTGATTGATGCACCATCCAACTCTTTGAGTGCTTCTAAGACATGAATCGTCGTCTCGACAGCACGAACTGGATTATTCGCTTCTTTCATTACCCACATTCAGATTCGTCGCCGACATAAATGTGTTTACTATCTCTAAACGCGTGTGTTTAGTTAATGGAAAAAGATGGCGTGCTGATTTACAGTTGGTTCATAGCAAAGATCGGACGCCTCAGCGATAATGACGACTGGATTAATTTTCGTTTTGTGGAGCGAAGACGGATACCTGGGCGCCCAGTGAAGCGTGACGTTCGACTTTATATTGCGATTTTATATATTCTTAATAATGTTAAGTAATACGATAGGCACGGTTCCAATCGATTAGGAAAAGCGGTTCATATTAAATACAGAAAACCGATCTAAAGCCGGCAACTGACGCAACTCCGAATCACGTTGCGCTTGATGAAGCCGTAATATCGAGAAATATGACATCGGAAACGCTGTGTTTCTCGTTGATACCGCATACCATCTTCAGATGGCACTTCGCCGACTTAGGCACCATTTCAATAGGAAAACAGGGGAATCGGAACGCTGCCAGACGCATTTATCTATAAACATAATGTCACACCCCTAAATTATCAAGTTATATCAGTTACGCTAGAATATCGACCACAGGGAACTACATAGTTTTGCACCCCATTGACTGGTACGTTTCCATCGAGAGCTTGATTCAGTCTCTAGTGTATGTAGTAATGCACGAACTATTCAATCTACTAGCAGAGGTTCGCCCGACTGCCCACCCACCAATTATGAAAGCAGTTGATACGTATTTTGAGCGTGTAAAGCCACTCTTTGAATCGGTTTCGGTCGGTATCGCTGTCCTGACTGCTCAGTCCAACTCGAGAGAGGGCAACCCGATAATCAAATTGATCAACAAGAAACTCAGCCTCGGAGAGGTCGTGTTACCCGCGAAATTTCCGCAGAAACACAGCCGCCGGATCAGTGCCATGTTGATTAATCAGCGCAACGTCAAGAATCAACTTCACGGTATCTATTGCAACATACAGACAAGACTACTCGCCGTTGATATTGACAGCAATTTCGTTAACAGTGGCCCACGACGGCGACGCTGTCGGCGGGTCGCATCCGCTGTCAGTCGATGAACCCAGTTCTAGACCGGCCCGTGAGAGCGTTCAAATCCTAATTCCGCGAGAGTCGTTGTTGACTCCCGTAGCGAACCACCGGTCTGGTGGAGGCAGACGGCGACGCCCATCAGGGCGTTCGCCGTCCGCTCGTTTTCCTAAGATCCTTCTAACTCCTCTTCATAGCTCTCACTGAGCAGGTCTGCGGACATCAACCAACTCAATAGTACGATCTGTTCACTTCTCAAGCTGACTCAACTAGACTGTGCCGAGTCATCCAATATCTCAGTCCTACGATGTGGCGTCGGTATCGGACCGGTATAGCAAAATTGCGAGGACAGTACCAATCACAGGAAATACCGCCAGTATTACGAAGGTTCCCATAATAGATGTGACGTCAAGAAGATAACCAGCGATCGCTGCCCCCAGCGCCCCAATGCCGAAGACACAGACGTACGTGAATCCGTAGGAGAGACCACGAGCGGTCGGTGGGCTGTACTCGGCGATGGTCGCCTGGTACATTGGCTGGACGGCGAACAGGAGGAACCCCAGCACCGCACTAATAACGACCAGCGCTGCTAGACCCGCCTCAGCCGCGGGGACAAACAGCACGGCGACCGCAACAAGAGAGCTGAAGATCCCTGCAAGCCCGAGTTCCATGGGGATCCGATCAGTGAGTTTGCCGCCGACGTATTGGCCGGCCATCCCTACCATTAGCAAGGCGACGTAGAGATACGATGCAGGATCGAATTCTTCAGCTATCGGGCTGTTCGGATCGAACAGCTGGAGCTGTTCAGCGATTTCAGGAAGGAAACCGCTCAAAACGTCCGGCAGGAAAGTCAAGGTACCTCGATAGAACAGACCGCTCATCATAACGATGAGGAGCGCAATTATGAAACTGGCCGTGAACAGTCGACGGCTATCCGTGACGAACTCTGACAGCGATCCTGGGCCGTTCCGATCGGCTCCGAAATCGCCACCATCCGCTTGTATGGCGGCTGTCTCGTCGAAACTGATTGACAACGCATACCCGATCGCAATCAGCGCCGGAACGACGAGGAGGGATGTGACGAGCCGCCAGTCGAAAAACAACAACAATACAGCGGTAATCAGCGGCCCGAGACCGGTCCCGAAATTCCCGGCTATTCCGTGGTAGGCAAAACCGGTGCCTCGCTGTTCGACGCCCGTTGAGAGCAGGGAGAGTCCCGATGGATGATAAATACTGGCGGCGATTCCCCAGAGGCACAGCGCGATCGAGATCATCTTGATACCCTGGGCCGTACTTAACAGAAGGAAAGATCCGCCCATCCCGGCGAGACAAACAAGGATCAGTTCCCGCGAACCGAACCGATCAACCAGGACGCCAGCAGGGAGGGCACCAATTCCGAAGAGCCCGTAGCCGACCGAGACCACGGCCCCAAGCACGGCCGTACTAACGCTGAACTCGCCAAGCCAGATGACCATCAAGATCGGAATCGACAGCTCGTAGGTGTGAACAACTGCATGCGAAATCATTACAAATCCGACGATTGACTTATCGTTCGCGTTCATATAGTGTACAGTATCAGTCAGATAATTCTCTGGATTTCTTTTAACTTCTTTCGATCGTACAGTGACAGAGTTTGAGGCGCCCTTGCGTCTCTTCCCCAGCCGCATTCTGTCCAACTCGGTGACCCCTCAATCGGCCTCCCATACTCAACCACCTTGCGTAGGTGCTGTCCGCATCGGTGCTGCGGACGATGTGGAGGGCGAAGGCCGTCGCGGACTGTCTGACCGACGTGTTCGATCCAGATCCGGTCGGTGGTCTCGTATTCGGGGATGTCGAGGTCGGTGTCCATGTGCTCGTTGAATGACTCGGCGGCCTCGCGCTCGATCCGATCGATGCGCGTGCGCAGCACCTCGAGTTCGTCGGTCTCAATTTCCACCTCTCCCTGCTGCTCGGTCAGGCCCTCGAAGCGGCTTTCGCGGCGATCGATCCCGTTTTGGACGTTGATCAGTCGCTCTCGGTGCCGTTCACGTTTCCGTTCCGTCTGCTTGATCTCCCCGTGCTCGGCGCACAGCGATTCGATCCACGAGGTTGTCGCGCTTGCTCAGTTTCTTCTCCTGGAGCGAGTGGAGGAGTTCGATCGTCACCCCGATTTCGCAGCGCTAGACCTCGCTGCCACAGGTCTAACAACGGACGGTCTGGACGGCCTCGAGCAGCGCAGCGGTGGCAGTCCCGTTGCCGCTCGCATCGTCGTCACCTGCGTTGTTTCAGCCGTCTCGATCATACAAGACAATGATTACAACGACGATCGTCGATTAGCCACATCGGCAACTACTGTTCAGCTAGGGAAGGAGGTCAAAAGCTTAATTTCCGACCTCCATCGCACGTTCGACAACATCTTCGCTGTACATCTCGGCGAGATCCTCGTGCTGATCGGGACGATTTTCGTACACGTCTTGGAAGAGCGTAATCGGAGTCATTGCAGCCTGATAGGTGGCTTCGTCCCACATGCGATCGTTCTGGATATCGACTTCAATCCCGTCGATGACCAGCGTAGCAGCACGCTCCATGGCAATCGCACCTCGGCCCGCCTCTTTTGCGGCTTCGAACTCTTCCATGGAGTCGACGATATCGTTCATACTCGGGACATACTCGGCCCGATCTAGTAGTTCTTCTTCGAGTTCGCCTTCGTCGAGTTCGTATTCGTCACCGCCGACACGAAGGATGTATCCGCCGTCAGTTTCCTCAAGCGAGAGGCGTGAGCCCGAGTAGCGGTACGTCCCGTCCTCCTCGTCCAGTTCGACCTGTTTGGGCCCGACCTCGAGAAGCCAGCTTCCTTCTTCGGGCGGAAGCGGTGCCTTGTTGGCTTCGACGACCTGCCCGGGGGTCAGCGACCAGATTCCGAGCATCCCCTTCGCCTGATTCTCGGTCATGCGCTCGTGGTACCCCTCGACGTCCCGGATGTCGTCGTACGGTCCGTCGACCGCGATTAAACCTGCAGCACTGGCTCCGCGCGAGGTGTTATGGCGGAGTTCTGCCCACGGCGGGAGCTTACCGGTCGGCGTAATCGCGCGCATGTCTTTCGTGTAATCGACTTCGCCGTCGACCAGCATGAACAACCGTTCGAGGTTGTTTTCGGGCTTGCCCATCTCCTCGCGCAGTTTCCCCATCGCGAGCTCGGCCTGGCCGCTCTCGACGATAACAGACATCTTCAGACTTCCTTCCTCGAGGCCGTGCTCGTTTTCGACGATCGTGAAGAACTCGTCGGCCTTCTTCCAATCGTCAATTCCGCCCACTTCCGGGATGACGAACCCGTCGATATATTCGACCGCTCCGTTTTCAGGGTCGGCGATCTCGAGCATCTGTTGGAAACCCTGATATCGCGTTGATGGACTGTCGCGGTGCCAAACGACGCGTGGATGGATCTCACTGGGAAAGTCGGCACCGTCTTTGGAGACGACCTCGATGATATTCTCGACACCCTCATCCCGCATCGACGGAGCGGTAGCGTCCTCGTTGTCGGGCACCCAAACATCGGGCGCCTCCATTCCACGGAGGTCGATCGCTCGGCGAAGCATCTTTGCTGTGTCGTCTTCATCCACCGCGGTCGGAGTGGTAAAGAACGTTCGAACGAACGCTCTGTCGTGTTTGCGTTCAGTAACCATCGCAATCACTTCAGAACAATCTTTCCCTCACTATTAAAGTTACCGACCTTTGTACAAGGGACAGTCGAGATACTCGTGATATCCAATCAAACTCTCCCGTTCGGAGTAGTCTGTGGGCAAACGGGCTAAGTAGCAGAAGGAATCTTTAGGATTCTCGTAGCAGAATCATAGACGCCACAATATTATTCCATCTGGACGAACATGAAATATACTTCCTGTTCTCTATTTCAGAAGAATGGTCTTCGGTTCGAACGCGATGTACTACTAGAAAACCCTGCTATACACAGTAATTTACACAGGTACTATCGTAATTCCCCCGGAAAATTGCTCCGAGAAGTCCTATACAGCATGATTTTCTATGTGAGAACGATCCGGCTTAAAGACGGTCACGTGTGCTCGGTTGAGGAAAAACCAGCACTACCCTGTTCCCGTTCTAATATCTTGACAGGTACAAGACACGATATCAATACCGATCGGGCGACCGAGTTATACGGTCACAGAGACACTCGATGACTGCCCGGGCTTAAGAATCGTCTCGCTCGTCGAGGTTGCGTGCCGCTCCGCCCATCAGCTTGGGTCTTCGGACTCCGGCGGAACCGGCAATACATCGTAGAAGACTTCCGCGGCTCGAAGCGGCGGTTTCGGCACTACACCGTCGCCGCAGCGCAGTCTATGTGATCAGCGGATCGGAAGCGATACCTATTGTTGTGCCAATTCCACCTCGAACAGACAGTTAACGATCAATTCCATTCAGTCTAATCGACGGGATCGGTACGCTGGAACAGAACGCCTTCATTTCACTCTGGATGGACGGAAGTCCGCTTCGTGACGCGGGTGATTCGGCTGTACACGCTACAGTTGTTTCTGTCCACCTGATCCGTAATGTGCCACAGAGAATATATTTGTATGGAACAACCATTATACTTATTATGTTGGTTATCGCGGCGTTGGCGACGGTCGGCCTCGTGGGCCAGGAAGGGCGCATCATGCGACTGAACTTGATTCCGTTGATCTACTACGCGACGTTCGGCGGGTTCTGGGCGCTAGTTTTCGTCTACGTCCTGCCGGACATCTTCCCAGTCGTGTTCGACGTTTTCTAACACTCTCAATCGGATTTTTTCGAGGATACAGTCTACGAGAGGGGGTGGATCTCGATCCGAGGAAATGACACAGTAGCGGATCCGGATTCCCTCGCGTCCCGCTGCCGTCGAACCAACTGCCGACGAACCGCGAAAAGGCTTCCTTCGAACTGACTGGTGGTATCAGCTCGAACCGAACACGTCTGCGTATGACGGCTAAAAGAAAGGCTCTCGACCGCTCTTACGGGCTCGTGAGCAGTTCATTTACCTTTTCGATCGGATGCGGAGGCTTCTCGTCTCGGGCGTCACGATCACCGATCTGACTCCGGCATGAGGCGCCCGGTGCGACCGGCGTGCCGTCGCTCTCGTCAAGCTTCTCGTAGAGCTGTTCGCCAATCGCTTTCGAGATATCGTAGTGTTCCGCCTCGTAGCCGAACGACCCGGCCATGCCACAGCAACTCGAGTCGATCGGATCGACCGTGTAGCCGACACGGCGGAGTACGCCGACGGCATGGTGATCCTTCCCGGTCGCCTTCTGATGGCAGTGGCCGTGGTACGCGAGGGTCTCGTCGGTGTCATCAAGGGGAAGTCGCTCGACGAGCCGATACGTGTCCATGTACTCACTGACGCCGTACGCGTGCTCGGCGACCCGCTCCGCTTCGGGGGTATTCACCAGATCGAGGTAATCATCCTGAAACGCGACGGCATCGGACGGCTCGACGGCGACGATCTCATATCCTTGCTCGATGTAATCGGTGAACAGGTCGATGTTCGTCCGAGCACGGGTTTCGGCAGCGTCGAGCATCCCGATCGAGAACGCTGCACGGCCACTCGGGGCGACGTCGTCGGGAATCGCGACGTGGACGCCCGCCGACTCGAGCACGCGGACGGTTGCTTTCCCGACCCGGGGGTAGCTGTAGTTCGTGTAGGTATCGGGGAAGAGCACGACTTTGCGGTCGGCGTCCGCCGGGTCGACCCGCGGTCCGCGCTTGGCGTACCAGTCCTGCAAGGATTCTCGCTCGAACGACGGGAGTTCGCGCTCGGGTGCGATTCCGAAAACGTTCTCCATCACGAAATCACTTCCTGGTAGCTTCTGACCGAAGTTCGAGAGCGGGGCAAGCGCGCTTCCGATCTTCGAGACCGTATTGATGTTGCCGAACAAGCGCTCTCGCAGACCGATCCCTTCGCGCTCATGGTACTGATGTTTTGTCTCTGCTTTCAGCTTCGCCAGATCGACCCCGGTCGGACAGTCGCTCTTGCAGCCCTTACAGCCGACGCAAAGATCGAGAACTTCTTCTTGGAATCGGTCGGAATACAGCTCCTCCTCCGGGATTTCACCGGATATCGCCGCCCGGAGCATGTTCGCGCGGCCGCGGGTCGTCGCGATCTCGTCTTTCATGCCGCGATATGTCGGACACATCACGTCGTCGGTTTGTCGGCACGTGCCGCAACCGTTACAGAGCTCGACGAGGTGAGAGAAACCGCCCTCGTCGGAGAAGTCGAGCTTCGTTTGGGGTTCGATCGAGGAGTAAGCCGCGCCGTACCGGAGGTTCTCGCGCATGTCGGTCGGGTTCTCTTCGCGGAAGACGACCTTTCCCGGATTCATCAGCCAGTCGGGATCGAAGGCGGATTTGACATCTTTGAACGCGTCCCAGAGGTCCTCACCGTACATTTTCGGGTTGAACGCCGTACGGGCGAGGCCGTCGCCGTGCTCTCCGGAGAACGACCCGTGGTGTTCGAGGACGAGGTCAGTCACGTCCTCGGTGATCGATTGCATTGTCTGGATTCCTTCGTCCTCCTTGAGATTGAGAATGGGGCGGATGTGGAGTGTCCCGCTCCCTGCGTGCGCGAAATACGCCGCGGAGGTGTCATGCTCATCGAGAACGTCCATGAACTTCTCGACGTACTCGGCGAGTTCCGCGGGCGGAACCGTCGCGTCCTCAATGAAAGGATACGGCTTCGGATTCCCCTCGAGGCTCATCAGCAGCGGAATGGCCGCTTTTCGGAGTTTCCAGAGTCTGTTTTGGTCCTTATCGCTGTAGGCTTCAATCGCCTCGAAGGCGTCCCCGTCGTCAACGAAGTGCGCGTTCGTCTGCCGGATCGGCGCCTCGAGATCGTCGTAGAGTTCGGAGTCGAACTCCAGCATGAGGGCGGCCTCCGTCCCCTCCGGAACTGGCTCCTCGTAGCGGGAGAACTGTTCGGATTCGCGGGCAAGCCGAAATACCTCGTTGTCCATCAATTCGACCGCGCTAGGATTGAACTCGAGCGCTTCGGGGACCGCCTCGAGGGCGTCAATCAGCTCCTCGAAACAGTAGAGCACGAGAGAGGTTTCCTCCGGAAGGGTTACGAGACTGATCTCAGCCTCGACAACTACGCCGAGCGTCGATTCCGCGCCGACGAACAGTTTCGAGAGGTTGATAACCTCCTCGTTGTCCTCGTTTTCGTAGATCACCCTGTCGAGATTGTACCCGGAGACGTTGCGCTTGAGGTCAGGATACCGCGCCTCGATTTCATTCTCATTCTCCTCGACGAGCAATCGGACGGTGCGGTAGATTTCGGCCTCACGATCGTCCTTCGAAACGATCTCCTCCCACTCCTCCGAGTCGAGGACGACCTCTCGAGTGTGGATTAGCGAGCCGTCCGAGAGGACGACTCGTAACTCCTCAGTGTAGGCGTCGGTGATCCCATATCGGACGGAGTGGGCCCCAGTTGAGTTGTTTCCGATCCCGCCGCCGATCGTCGCGCGATTTGATGACGCGGGATCCGGAGCGAACTTGAGGCCGTACTGGGCGGCCGCTTCGTCGAAGTGGTCCTGAACGACACCCGGCTGCACTCGTGCCCGATGCCGTTCGGGATCGATCTCGAGAATATCGTCCATGTACGTCGACATATCGAGTACGACGCAGCCCGGACCGACCGCCTGTCCGCCAAGCGACGAACCGGCGCCGCGGGCGATAATCGGAACGTCGTGTTCGGCCGCGACCCGCACTGCGTTTTGCACGTCCTCGACGTCACGAGGGAGAACGGCGCCCGCCGGCCGCGCTTTATAGATGCTCCCGTCGGTCGCATACAAGACCTGAGCGTACTCGTCGAATCGAACTTCACCCTTAACTACATCACGAAGATCTGAAGCGAGCTTGGCGTACTCGCTGACGTCCTCGTAGTCGTGCTCAAGTTCGTCCCTAAACCTTTCGTAGTTACTGAGATCGCCTTGGGGCTTCTCGACAGCCATTATGTTTACCTCTGACATCAATTATGATAAATCCTGTGTTTGGGTATGCCTCTCGCGGCATTCAGAACCAAGGGATAGGAGCACAGAAACGAAATCGGGCCCGTCTTGATTCGTATGGAGTCAATCCTACCACTCAACAACGATTACTCGCAGGTCGTTGACGTCCGTCCCAGTCGGCCCCGTGTAGCCGATCGAATCGGCCGTCTCAAAAGCTGGAAACGTTGTTCGCGAGGGCTGCACGCCCTTCCTCGCGCGTAACGTCCGACGGAGCCGCGACGGCACCGGCAGCGTCGGTTCCGCCATCGATGCCGTCGGTATCGACGCTCGCGACTATGATCCTCTTGGAATGAGCGTCGCTTACCCGCTGAGAACGAACTCTTGGTTCGGCCCACCGAAACGTGCTTCTCGTCAAGCGTGACTGTCGTTTCTCTGCCGTGACGAGTACCGCCGGTGGTTCGACGGGCGTTCCGGTCCTGCAATACTCCTCAGCGGTCGCGACTTGCTCAAGTGCCGCCTCACTCGCCTCCCTACGTACGCGAGACGAAAGGACGAGGGGACTCGTATCTCCTTCCAGTTACGACATCGCGAACCGCGTTGAGCGCGGTTCACACGATTCCGATCACGTGCGTGTACACGGACTCCAGCAGCGGATCCGATGAAACATGACACCATCTCTCATAAAGCGTTTGAGCCGAAATCGTCGAGCGATAATCACAGCGAGAATGGCAACCGATTTTGACCATCAAGAAACGCCAGAAACCCACGAGACGCTATCTTTATCAGGGAGTTCGATATATAGCCATCCATGTCCCTTGAGGACGAGTCACTCGATTATCACGCGGCGGATCCGCCCGGAAAGATAGCAATCTCGACCACGAAGCCGACGAACACCCAGCGGGACCTCTCGCTGGCGTATTCGCCCGGTGTCGCCGGCCCCTGTCGGGCCATCGATGAGAAACCGAACGACGCGTATTCGTACACGGCGAAGGGCAACCTCGTCGGCGTCGTCTCGAACGGGTCCGCCGTCCTCGGGCTGGGAGATATCGGTTCCCAGGCGTCGAAGCCCGTGATGGAGGGCAAAGGCGTCCTCTTCAAGCGCTTCGCCGATATCGACGTGTTCGACATCGAACTCAACGAGGACGACCCCGACGAGTTCGCGGCGGCAATCGAGATGATGGAGCCGACGTTCGGCGGAATCAATCTCGAGGACATCAAGGCCCCCGAGTGTTTCAGGATCGAGGAGCGCCTCCGCAAGGAGATGTCGATTCCCGTCTTCCACGACGACCAGCACGGCACTGCAATCATCTCCGGAGCGGCACTTCTCAACGCCGCCGAAGTGGTCGAGAAGCCTCTCGAGGATCTCGAGGTCGTCTTTTCCGGCGCCGGGGCGAGCGCAATCGCGACGGCACGGTTTTACGTCTCGCTCGGCGTCCGGAAGGAGAACATCACGATGTGCGACTCGACAGGGATCATCACTGAGGACCGTGCCCCGGAGATAAACGAGTTCAAGCGCCAGTTCGCTCGTAACCTCCCGGAAGGAGGGCTGGCGGACGCGATGGAGGGCGCTGACGTCTTCGTCGGGCTGTCGGCCGGCGACATCGTTTCGCAGGACATGGTCCGCTCGATGGCCTCGGAACCGATCATCTTCGCAATGGCGAATCCGGATCCCGAAATCGGTTATGAGGAAGCCAAGGAGGCTCGCGACGATACGGTCATCATGGCCACTGGACGTTCAGACTACCCGAACCAGGTCAACAACGTCCTCGGGTTCCCCTTCATCTTCCGCGGCGCCTTGGATGTCCGGGCAACCGAGATCAACGAGGAGATGAAGGTCGCCTGCGCTGAAGCACTCGCCAAACTCGCCCGCGAGGACGTCCCTGACGCCGTGATCGAGGCCTATGGCGATCAGCCCCTCCGGTTCGGTCCGGAGTACATTCTCCCCAAACCGATCGATCCGCGCGTGCTGTTCGAAGTCGCCCCAGCCGTGGCACGCGCGGCAATAGAAAGCGGCGCCGCGCGGATCGAAATCGACCTCGAGGAGTACCGGGAGCAACTAGAAGCGCGTCTCGGGAAGTCCCGCGAAATGATGCGTGTGGTCCTGAACAAGGCCAAGAGCGATCCGAAGCGGCTGGTGCTGGCTGAAGGCGAGGACGAAAAGATGATTCGGGCAGCCTACCAGATCGCGGACGAAGGGATCGGCGATCCAGTGCTGCTCGGTGACGAATCCACCATTCAGGAGACCGTCGGAGAACTCGGTCTCGAGTACGATCCCGACATCGTGGATCCGTCGACGAACGGCTACGAGGAGTACGCGGACAAGCTGTACGAGAGCCGCAAGCGAAAAGGCGTAACCCGAAGCGAAGCCGAGGACCTGATCGAGAACGACACGAACTACCTCGGTAGCGTCATGGTCGACAGCGGCGACGCCGATGCGATGCTCACCGGACTCACCCACCATTACCCGTCAGCGCTCCGGCCTCCCCTACAGGTGATCGGGACCGGCGAGGATACCGCCGCCGGCGTGTATCTGCTCACCGTTAACAACCGAGTCGTCTTCATTGCCGACGCGACGGTCAACCAAGATCCAGATGCTGAAACGCTCGCGGAGATCACCCGCCATACGGCCGCACTCGCCCGCCGCTTCGACGTCGAGCCACGAGCGGCGATGCTCTCCTACTCCGATTTCGGTAGCGTCGATAACGAGCGGACTCGTAAACCACGGGAAGCCGCTCGCCTCCTGCAGGACGATGTTGAAGTCGACTTCCCGGTCGACGGAGAAATGCAGGCAGACACTGCCGTCGTTGAAGACATCCTCGAGGGCACCTACGGCTTCTCCGAGCTCGACAAACCGGCGAACGTGCTCGTCTTCCCGAACCTGGAATCGGGGAACATCGGCTACAAACTCCTCCAGCGAATTGGCGGTGCAGAAGCGATCGGGCCCATGCTCGTCGGGATGGAGAAACCGGTTCACGTCCTGCAGCGGGGCGACGAGGTCAAAGATATCGTCAATCTCGCCGCGGTCGCCGTCGTCGACGCCCAGCGACGGGGCGAGTGACGGCTGATTCGACGAGTTGATGCCGTGATTTCGAAAGGCATCGAACCGACACGAGGGGTACTCGCGTCGACAGTCACTCCGTTCCGAGAAATATGTGCCCTTAATCCCGTTCGGCTCAAGCCACCCGATTTTTGAGCAGATCCCCCGACTGATATCGGTGGACGTTTTCCATGACAAGGTCGGCGAGATCAAGGTGATACCGGTTCGTCGCGGAGGCCTTATGAGGCGAGATGATCACCTCGTCGAAATCCCACAACGGCGACGCTTCCGGTAGCGGTTCCGTTTCGAACACGTCGAGTCCCGCACCCGCGATTTCGTCGTCCTCGAGGGCGTCGACCAATGCGTCCTCATCGACGATCGGACCGCGAGCGACGTTGATCACGTATGCGTCATCGCGCATCAGTTCAAACTCCTCGTCGCTCAACATGCCGTCTGTTTCCGGCGTATGGGGGACAGTGAGAACGACGAATCTGGCGTCTTCAATCGCTTCGTGAAGTTCATCGGGACTGAAGATATCGGAGACACCAGGTACCGGTTCGTCAGAGCGACGAACGCCGACAACCTCCATACCCATGGCATCACAGCGTGTCGCGATTGCTTTACCGATCGTTCCGAGTCCGACTACGCAGGCGCGTTCGTTCTCGATCGTGAACGGGCGGTCGTACGGCGGCTCCCACCAAGTGCGCTGATTTTGGTGATCGCGGTATCGATGGTCCAGTCGGGCGAGCGAAAGCATGAAACTGAGTGCGAGTTCGCCGACAGTCGACCCGTGAATGCCGGTACTGTTCGTCAGTCGAACGCCAGCGTCCTCGTATGCCTCGGTATCGAACTCATCATACCCGGCTCGAATACAATGAACCCATCCGGCATCTAGAAACTCCGGTCGAGGAACGTACGTCGCGATGGCGTCGGTCCGACCAAATTCGTGACCGTCGCCGACGAGTGCAGTCGGAATCGAAAGGTCGTCGAACGCGTCGACGAACGCCTCCTTGGGGATCACGTTTTCGACCGATTCGTGCACGTACAACTGATCGAGGTCTGGCCGGCCCATGTCTACGTATTTTTAAGGAACTACTTTGAATATTATGTAATATTCTGTTACATTCGGACTCGAACTAAAAGAAAAGGGGAGACTGGTCGGACACCTGACCGTAATCTTTTTCGGCTAATATATCGCTTCGTCAAACATGGAGTACCGAGAAGTAAATCCGACGCGTGAGTACCTCGCGCGACTCGAGACGGGGAACGACTGGCGAAGCGAGATTGAAGCACTTGCCCGCGAAGAAGATGTCGAGGCCGGCTGGTTCAACGCGATGGGCGCCGTGCAGGAAGCAGAGATTTGGTTTTACGATCAAAACGAGCAAACGTACCGGTCGGTGACGTTCGACGAACCGCTCGAGGTCGCTGCATGTGTCGGGAACGTTGCCAAGCTTGACGACGATATCTTCGCGCACACACACGCTGTCCTCTCGCGGCGGGACGGCGAAACGCTCGCCGGTCACCTCGACTCGGCAACGGTGTTCGCTGGCGAAGTCCACCTCCGGGCCTTCGACGAAACCCTAGAACGGACCCCCCACGAGCGGACCGGACTCGATCTTTGGCTCAACGAGTAACGCGACACAGCCACGTTGCCGAGCTATCGGCCGCTCGATATGTGGGATATTTTTACGCAAGACATCCGACTCGCTAGATCCGGGTCCGCAGATCCGCGACGACATCTTCCGTCCGAGCCGATCCGCTGAGGTCGGGCGTTCGGGGCGCGTCCGAATCGGCCAACTGCTCCTCAACGGCGGCCCAGAGCGCGTCGCTTGCCTCTGCCTCGCCGAGGTGATCAAGCATCATCGCGACCGAGAGGATCGTCGCCAGCGGGTTCGCGACGCTGTCGCCGGCGATGTCGGGTGCGCTGCCATGTACCGGCTCAAACATCGACGGATACTCGCCCGAGACGTTGATATTCGCCGAGGGTGCGAGACCCATGCTCCCGGTAATGATCGCGCCGATATCCGTCAGAATATCGCCGAAGAGGTTAGAGGCAACGACGACATCGAACTCCTCCGGGCGGCGAATGAAGTCCATGCTCGCCGCGTCGACGAGCAGGCGTTCCACCGTCACCTCGGGGTACTCCGCCGCGATCTCCTCAACGATCTGGTCCCAGAACACCATGCTGTGGGCTTGTGCGTTCGACTTTGTGATGCTGGTGAGCTTCCCGTTGCGTTCGGTCGCAGCCTCGAAGGCGGCGCGGACGATCCGTTCGGTCCCCGTTCGAGTAAACACCGCGCTCTGAACGGCGACTTCGTGGTTGTGTCCGGGGTGTTCCTGTCCGCCCATATCAGCGTACTCCCCTTCCGTATTCTCGCGGTAGACGACGAAGTCGATATCGCCACCGCTGTACTCCTCGAGAGGGCTTTCGACGCCGTCGAAAAGGATCGCCGGCCGCTTACAGATCGCCTGATCGAATCCCTTCCGGATCGGGAGTAGCAAGTTGTTCAACGTGACGTGGTCCGGGACGTCGGGGTGTCCGATTGCGCCGAGCAAGATCGCGTCGTATCCTGCCAGTTCGTCGAGTCCATTGTCGGGCATCATCGCCCCCTCTTGAAGATGCCGTTCGGAACCCCACTCGTATCGAGTCATCTCGAGTTCGACACCGAACGCCGATGACACGTCCTCAAGGAGCGGTTGGATTGCGTCCACGACTTCCGGTCCGATACCGTCACCTGGGATACTCGCCACTTCGTAGGCCATACACGGTGATCTCCGGCGACCGATAAAAATCCTGTGGGGCTGAAGGGACACTGCAACCGACACGTCTCCGGTGTCGACGGCATCGTTACCGGTCCGAGAGATACCATCGGATTTATGCAGCCGTCGATAGGTGAACGATGTATGGAGCTCATCCATATCAACATCAATGTCTCCGACGCCGAGGAGACAATCGAATTCTACGAACAGTTTGGATTCGAGGAGAGTTGGGAGTTCGAAACGCCGGACGGCAAGACGACGAACCGATACATCGCAGACGAAAACGGGATCGAACTCCAGCTTTCGGATACCGACGGTGAGGAGGAGTTCGAGCCCGGGACGGCGTGGGACCACCTTGCCATCGGCGTCGACGATGTCGACGAGGTTTTTGAGTCGATCGACCACTACGGGGTCGAGAAGGAACCGGGCGATCAACCCGAGGCCGGCGCGCGAACGGCCTTCGTCATCGATCCAGATGGCCGAACAGTTGAACTGGTCGAACCGCTCGAGTAACACCGATCCTCGGGATCATCCTACGCCGGGTAGTGTTCGACCGCAGACGAGGGGGCCATAATTGAGACCAGCGCAAACCGCCGACCCCACACCTTCGTTCTCTATTTCAGACCCCGTTTACTATACTGTGAGCCGTAATGCGAACGGATGAAGCCAATTGACTCCGTAATACGGCCATACGACCGTAATAACAGATAGTGTCAAACTCAAATAGGAAGATATTATCCAGAGTACTTCGACGTTCTCTATATCACTAATTATCAATGGGATTCCATCCATCGAATATATTTGCTCTTAATGAGAAGAGAAATATATACACCAGTACTTATGTAAAACACGGCAATCATATTGAACGCTATGAGCGAAAATCGACTAGTTAGTCTGGATTTCTCTATATCAGAATCGATAAAACGAATCCACAGTCGGGGCTACGACACCGCCGATACGTGGCTACGAGCGCGGTTAGGGTCAACTGGTTCGCGGACGAACGTACGGACTGCCAGCGGCTGATTTTCGGACGCGGTTGCGGAAGCATTTGCTATGTTAGAACAATACTTATTGAGCTTCGTTGTGACACTCCAGGTATGGGAAGACAAGCCAAACACCCGGTTCGCACGACTGAGAAGTCATTGGAGATCATCTCGACGCTCAACCGGTTGGGCGAAGCGCGGCTAACTGAGCTGGCCGACGAACTCAATTTCGGGAAGAGTGCCGTCCACAATCATCTCAGCACGCTCGAGGAACACGGATACGTCATTAAGGAGAATAACACCTACCGGCTCAGCCTCAAGTTCCTCGATATCGGGGGGCAGATACGGGGCGAGATGGACGTTTATAAGGTCGCGGAACCAAAAGTCAAAGAGCTAGCCGAGGAGTCAGGCGAGCTCGTTCACCTCGTCATCGAAGAGGACGGAAGGGGCGTATACCTCTGTCGGGCGAAGGGAGAACGTGCGGTCGATCTGGACACGTACATTGGATGCCACCATCTGATGCACAGCTCGGCGTTCGGGAAAGCTATCCTCTCGCACCTTCCGAAGGAACGCGTCGACGAAATCATCGATCAACACGGACTGCCGGAAGTGACGCCGAAAACGATAACGTCGCGTGACGAGCTTTTCGACGAGCTCGAACGAACCCAAGAGCGTGGCTTCGCGGTGGACGACGAGGAGCGCCTCGAGGGGCTCCGCTGTATCGCCGCTCCGATCCGGTTTAATTCGGACGTGGTCGGAGCGATCAGCATTTCGGCGCCGACGGCCCGGATCGACGACGACTGGGAATCGAACGACTTCGTCGAACCGCTCCGCCGAGCGACGAACGTGATCGAACTCAACAAATATAAGATGTAGCGGCGTCGGTCGCAACGCCGGTTTACGATCGCCTGTTCGAGAGTTGTTATATCGGACTATACGACGCTCACCCCTGGCGATGGCTGCGCCTCGTCAGACGAGTGCTTCCTCGAGTTTCACGATCGGATGCGGCGGTTTCGTTTCGTACTCGTCGCCGATCTGGGTTCGACAGGATGCGCCAGGTGCGACGACCTCGTCGCCGTCGCTGTCGTCGATCTGCCTGAAGAGCATGCGGCCGATGGCACGGCTCATCGAGTAGTGTTCGGCCTCGTAGCCGAAGCTCCCGGCCATGCCACAGCAACTGCTATCGAGCGGATCGACGTCGTATCCCGCTCGACGCATGACGCCGACGGCGTGGTGGTCTTTCTTCGTCGCCTTCTGGTGGCAGTGACCGTGGTAGGTGAGCGCTTCCGCAGCGACGTCGAACTCGATGTTTTCGTCGAGCCGATGGACGTCGAGATATTCACAGACGCCGTAGGCGTTCGCCGCGAGGTCGTCGACGTCGTTTCCGATCAGGAGATCCCGGTAATCAGACTGGAACATGACGGCGTCGCTCGGTTCGCAGACGACGACGTCCCATCCGTCTCGCACTTTCGGAGCAAGTGCGTTCACGTTGTGCTCGGCCCGTTCCCTGGCTTTGTCGAGAAAGCCCTTCGAGAACGCCGGTCGACCACTCGTGGTGACGTCGTCCGGGACCGCGACGTGGACGCCCGCCGCCTCGAGCACGCGCACGGCAGCCCGTCCGATCTCGGGAGTGTTGTAATTCGTGGTGACGTCGGGGAACAGGAGCACCTTCCGCTCGGCGTCGGCCGGATCAACGCGGGAGCCGCGCGATTCGAACCAGTCGACGAAGGTTTCGCGGCGGAAGGTCGGGAGCGACCGCTCGCGGGCGATCCCGACGGTCTTCTCCATGACGGTTCGCGTCCCCGGCATGGCGGTCACGGCGTTCGACAGCGGCGCCGTCACACTGCCGAGCTTCGAGAGGAGGCCGATATTCGCGAACAGTTTGTCGCGGAGCGAGGTGCCGTGACGCTGGTGATGTTCGTGTTCGACTTCGACTTTCATCTTCGCCATGTCGACCTCGCTCGGACAGTCCTTCGAACAGCCCTTGCAGCCGATACAGAGGTCCAGCACCTCAGTCACGAACTCGTCACTGAACGCTTCCTCCGTTGAGAACCCGTCGGTCATTGCCTGCCGGAGCATGTTCGCTCGGCCGCGAGTGCTTGTGATCTCCTCACGGCTCGCTCGGTAGGTTGGACACATCACGCCACCGGTACCCTCCTGACTGCCGCGACAGCCGCCGCAGCCGTGACAGAGCTCGACCATCCCCTGGAACCCGTTCTCGTTGTCCCAGTTGAGCACCGGGTCGAATCCGGCGTCGAAACGGCTGTCGGGACCCAACCGGAGATTTTCCGTCATATCGTGGTCGCCACAGACTGAGCCGGGATTGAGCAGCCAGTTCGGATCGAACGCCGTTTTCAGCTCTCCGAAGATCTGCACGACGTGGTCTCCGTAGAGCTTCCGATTCCACTGCGTGCGTGCGCGTCCGTCGCCGTGTTCTCCCGAGACGCTGCCGCCGTACTTCACCGCGAGGTCGGTCGCGTCATCAGCGAGTGACTCCATCGTATCGACCCCGTCGGCAGTCTTGGTGTTAACCAACGGCCTGACGTGAAGACAACCGGGCCCGGCGTGGGCGTAGAAACTGCCGAACGTGTCGTGATCCTCCATCACCTCTTGGAAGTCAACGATGTACTCCGAGAGGTGCTCGGGCGGGATGGCGATATCCTCGATAAAGGCGATGTGTTTCTCGTCGCCGGTCCGCGACAGGAGGATCGGCGTAGACGCCTTTCGCATCTTCCAGAGGCGTTGCTGTCGTGTCTCGTCGAACGCCGTCAGCGAGTCGAAGGCGCGTTCCCCGTCCCGATCCTCGATCAGCCGTTCGACCTTCTCGCGTCGCTCCGCGTCGTCTTCGGCGTAGAATTCGACGAGAAGGAACGAGTCAGTCCGATCCGGAAGGATACCGACGACATCGGCGAACTCGTCCGTGTTTCGAGCCAGGTCCAGCAACACGTCGTCCATCACTTCCACGGCCGCCGGATCGTGCTCGAGGATCGCGTCGACGTCGTCCATCGCGTCGAGCAACGTCTCGTAACAGAGCACCGCGACGGCCTTCGTGTTGGGGATCGGCTCGAGGGAAACTTCCGCCTCGGTGACGATCCCGAGGGTTCCCTCACTACCTACGAGCAATTTCGCGAGATTTACGGTGCCGGTCTCGGCCTGTTCGATCAAGACGTCCAGATTGTACCCAGAGACGTTTCGCTTCAGCGTCGGGTACGCGTCCAGAATCGCGTTGCTCTCTTCCTCAATGATGCGGACGATCTCGGCATAGATGCATTCGACCAACTCACCGTTCGGGTCCGCCCGGTCGCGAAGTTCTTCGACGTCGATCTCGCCGAAGGTCGTTACGGTACCGTCAGCCAGGACGACCTCGACCTCCTCAATGTAAGCATCGGTCTTGCCGTACTTCAGCGAGTGCGCACCGGTCGTATTGTTTCCGATCGCACCGCCGAGCGCACTGCGATCGGCCGTTGACGGATCGGGAGCGAACTTCAACCCGTGCGGTTCGAGCGTTCGGTTCAGGTCCCCAAGCGTGATGCCAGCCTGCGCTCGAGCCCGACTCGCGTCCGGATCAACCTCGAGCACGTCGTTCATGTAACGGGAGAAATCCAGGACGACGGCTTCGTTGACCGTCTGGCCGGCTAGGCTCGTCCCACCCCCGCGCGGGAGAACCGGAATCTCCCACTTCGCACAGTAGTTCATCACCGCTTCGACGTCGTCGGTACAGGTCGGATAGACGACGCCGATCGGGAGGACCTCGTATGCGCTCGCGTCCGTCGCGTACATCTCACGCGAGTATTCGTCGAATCGAACGTCTCCGTCGACACGCGCTTCTAGCGCCTTCACGAGGTCCGGCCGCTCCGTTGCGTCGGTTCGATAATCGTACTCCGCACGACTGTCCGCCGCCGGATCGACGTCTGTATCAGTTGGTTTGTCTTTCGTCGCCATTATTTGTGTTCGTAGCCGTGATACGGTTGATTCGCTGTGACTGCAAGCGATCGATAGCTCGCGGTTCCGATGACCGGTGCCGCGTTCACATCGTCGTTCCCCAACCCCTACTCGTGCACAGTCGAGTAGTGGTGGTCGAGTTATCGCTCCGGCAATCAAGGTCGAGGAAACAGCGTTGCAAGTACCTGCGCTCTCTCGCGTGCACCACTCGTTTGTCAATCGCTTGCATGTCCAGCATGTGGTAACGGTTAGTGGATGGATCACACATAACTGTTATGCTGCTATTCAGTACGAGAGCCCCGGAGGACGTTCTGTTAGTCGTCAAATCGGGCGGTTGTTCCCACGATCGACACTATAGTCGCGCTCTTGACTATCCCTTCTCCGCTACCCTCGTCCGATATACGAAAGCAAGATAGCCGGTCGTGATCAGAAAGATCGTCGCGTACAGTACTGACTTGACGTAGATAGAGTAGACAAACGCAGAAAAATTAAGCAGCGTACCGCAAAGTACGATCCACCGTTGAATCGTTTGCATATCGTGCGATATGATGACGTATATCTTAAACACACCGGTTACGACGCTTCCGTGGACAGCGGTTCGATTTCTGACGTCGGCGTGGGGCTTGGGATCGGCAATCGTTGCTCTTATGCACCTCCTTCTATCGTCAGGGCGAATCGGTCGGTTCCGGCAACGAGTCACGCACATCCTCGAGGGATCTGAGCTGATGAACCGGATACCGTCCGTCCGGCGGCCAGCCGATCGCGACGAGTTTACACGGCTCTTCGAATGGATTGTGTACGACGTGTGCGCCGTCTTTTCCCTCTTGGAAGACGACGAGTTCGTCCGAGGACATCGTGAACCGATCTTCCCACGTCACTACCCGACACGAGCCGTCGACGACGTAGAACAGCTCCTTCTGATTCTCGTGATAATGAAAGTGATTCTGTGAGAGCCGCTCGCCGCACTCGAGGGTCGCGACGTTCAAATTGAAGTCGTCGATCCCCAACTGCGGCGACAGTTCCCAACGCTCGCCCGGTTTCTCCAGATTCGTCTCGAGATCGGTAACGTCGATACGCTTCCAGCCGTCTACCATGAGATACCAATTGACGTTCGAACGGGAGAAGTTTTCGGTGCCGAGAAACCGTCGACACTCCGAAAGAACGCGGAACGGTCCAACTCGAGCAGCAGTAATGCGAGGGGCGAGAAAGGAGTGGTCCTCATGCTCGATCGAGCAGACGCTGTGCTCGCCCCTTCAGGAAGGGGCCGAAGAGCACCGCAAAGATCGCGAAGGACAGCAGGAACGAGAGCGGCTGGTTTACCGGATCGACGAAGATCGTATATTCGCCGCCGGAAATCTGTAATGATCTGAAGAAGTTCTCTTCAGCGATAGGGCCCAGCACGATGCCGAGGACGAACGCGATCACCGAGTAGTTGTAGCGAACCATATAGAATCCGAGGATGCCGAGGACAATGACGGCGCCGACATCCCACCAGTTTTGGTTGAGCGTATACGCCCCGGCGAACGAGAGGACGACGACCATTGGGATGATCAGGGTCGTGTCTATCTCGGTGATCCTGCTCGCGTACGGGATCACCGTCAGCCCGACGAGGATGATAAGGACGTTGCTGAGGAACAGCGAAATGAACAGCGCGTACGTGATGTGGAGTTGTTCGCCGAAGAGGACGGGACCTGGCTGGAGCCCGTGCATCAGGATTCCACCGAGCAGAACGGCGGTCGAACCACTCCCTGGAATGCCGAACGACAGAGTCGGAATGAGCGAACCACTAACCGTCGGATTGTTCGCCCCCTCGGGTGCGATGACGCCGCGGGGATCCCCGTCGCCGAATTTTCCGTCTTTAGCGGACGAACGGGCCTCTTCCGCGTAGGCGACGAACGTCGACGTCGTCGCACCCGATCCGGGAATCATTCCTATCCCCATCCCGATCAGTCCGGATTTGAGCGTCGTCATGGGGTACTTGAACACCGTCTTCGCCCCCTCGCGGACACTGCCACCGATATCGAGATCGGATTGGGAGATCTGTTTCTGCGTGGCGAGCTTCATCATTTCGGCGAACGCGAACATCCCGATCAGCGCTGCGACGAAATCGATCCCGTTGTAGAGTCCGAACTGCCCGAACGTAAAGCGCGGACGCGGACTGAGGATCGCGGTGCCGATCGTCGATATCATGAATCCGAGCGCACCCGCGACTATCCCCTTAACGATCGATCCCTGTGTGACGATCGTAATGAGGGAGATTCCGAGGATGGCGAGGAGGAAGTACTCCGGCGAACCGAACGCGAGAACGACCTCGATGAGGATTGGCGACAGGATTATCAGGAGTATCGCCGCAGCGAAACCGTTCAACGCCGACGCCGTCGTCGCGATCGCCAGCGCGTTCTTCGCCAGGCCGTTCTGCGCCATCGGATACCCGTCGAGCGTCGTCGCCGCGGCCGACTCCGTTCCCGGAGCGTTGAGGAGGATGGCAGCGATCGAACCGCCGAACATCGCGCCACTGTAGATTGCCGCCAAGAGGATGATCGCGGCCGTTGAGTCCAGCGGGAGCGTGAGCGGTAACACGATCGCCATCCCGACGGGCGAACCGATTCCCGGTAACGCCCCGAGGACGATCCCGAGCATCATCCCGACCGCGAGCCAGCCGACCGTTGGCCAGCTTAGTGCAATCGACAGTCCTTCGAAGAAGGCCTCAACTGCCGTCATTTAGGGACCACCTCCGATGATCGGCGCGGACACTCCGTCGAGCAGCAGCGGCAGGAACGGGCTGAAATCGAAGATGTGACCTTGATCGAACGGGAGGACGAGGTACGTCATGAAGAGGTAAATAATAACTGTCCCTAGCACAGCGAGCACGACGCTAATAACGGGATTGACGCGGAACCAGAGCGTGTAGCCGAGGATATAGATCGGTGTCACGAAGAGGAAGCCGGCGGCCCAGCCACCCACGAAGTACAGTATAGCCGTGACGACCATAAACGCCGTTTCGTTTACCTCGTAACCGTACTGACTTCCAAGGGTCTCTTTCGTGTACTCCTCGTTTTCATCGGCTGGTTCCGGCTCTTCGAACTCCGCTTCTCCCTCGGCGATCTCTGAGGTATCGGTACTCGCGATTGAAACGCTCTCGGCGACGAACATGTGAAGCGGTTCCGGGAGGTAGTTTCGGAGTAGTAATAGCACCGAGCCGATGAAAACGACCGCTGCGGTCAGCTGGGGGAACACTCTGGCGTCGTCGGGGTAATCCTCGACGACCGGCTCGACCATGAAGAGCACGCTCAGCCCGAGCAGAACAACGAGCATTATGTGCTCTGCTGTTACTTTTTTCTTAATGTTTTTTATCATCATATTTATAATATAAGGGGAAGGAAGCGAACGGCGAACTAGGAGTGCTCCTCGACGAGATCGACGATATTCAGGTTTTGGAACTCCTCGAAGGCGTCATCGATGGCCGCATTAGCGGCGTCAGGACCTTCGAAGAAGATCGGATTCCCGGTTTCCTCAGACCACTCTTCGTACCGATCGTCCTGAGTCGCCTCTTCAATTCGACTCGCGAGTTCGTCGATAATGTTTTGCTCCGTCTCCGGTGGCGCGTACAGACCCCGGTTCACACCCGCAACGAAGTCCATGCTCGGGTATCCCTCATCGGTGACCGACGGAATATCGGGATACACGTCGGTACCCTCGCTGTAGAACGTACAGACCGGATACACTCCGCCGGAATCGACGTTAGGCCGCGTCCCAGCGTCGGTCCCGATCCCGCACGGCACTTCGCCAGAGGTCACTGCCTCTGCGATCGGACCGGTACCCGTGTACTGCACCTGTTCCTCCCACTGCCAGTCGTACTCGTCGGCGTACTCCGGTTCGTGTTTCGCCAGCAGCGTCATAATATGCTGCGGACTCCCCGGTTCCTGAATGCCGATCGATTCCCACTCACCGGAGTTGTGTTTCTCCCTGACATCGTCAAACGTCTCAACTTCCCCTTCATATTCTTCGTTGACGATGAGACACCACGTTGATCGACCAATAATACCGAGTCCCTCCAGTTCGCGCTGGTCGAACCCGGGATCCTCGAGCAACTGCGGCGTCACTTCGAGCGGGACGGCGCTCCCCGAGATCGTGTGTCCATCCGGTTCGGACGAGTAGAGTTCACCGAAGCCGTTGAGACCGCCGCCGCCGGGTATATTGTCGATCTGGATATCCTGTCCCATCGCATCAGTCAGTGGTTCGACAATACCGCGAGCGTACACGTCGGTCCCACCGCCTTCGTCGTACGGGACGATGTATCGCATCGTCTCGGACGGTTCCCAGTCTTCACCCCCTTCGGATCCTGGTCCCTCTTGCGAGAGACAGCCTGCTAGCGATACGGCTGTTCCGGCGCCGGCCACTTTGAGGAACCGTCGCCGAGTTGATCTGCTCGCTGCTGTCGGATTTGCGCGGTGGTTTCTGTCGGACATGCTTATCGGACCACGGGCCCCGTTATGCGTTAATCGATACCACGTCCCGGAGCCACACGTACATGATCAAAGACGACAATTATAAAGATACCCCTTCTTTTCATCCTGAGAGGCAGAGATATTAGTGCTAGCGCTGGAATCGGATGTCTCTGCACCGTCAGCCAGCGACGGTCTCAGTGTGGCTGAAGAGTGAGACGACAAGCCGATCTACCCCAACGGAGCGATTCACCAGCCAACGGAACCGAATGCGGGTAAATCCTTTATGGATAGAGAACGAGAGAGTAGCTATGACTGTCATTGCAGCAGTCGATCGATCCGATGCGGCACCCCATGTGGTCTCTCGGGCGCGTGAGCTAGGCGACGCGTTCGGCGAACGGATCCAAGTCGTTCACGTGCTCACGCGAGACGAGTTCGTCTCCCTCGAGCGAACGAACGTGAGCCAGACAGGCGAAACGATTCCGACGCAGGACGTAATACAGATCGCGGAAGACATCGCGGCTGAAGCCATCGACGAGGCGGACGTCGACGCGACGCCCGTAGGCCTCATGGGGAATCCCGCGGACGAGATCGTCAGCTACGCCGAGGACAAAGGAGCAAGGTACATCGTCGTCGCGGGCCGAAACCGATCGCCAGTCGGCAAGGCGCTGTTCGGCAGCGTCGCGCAGTCAATTCTGCTGAACGCGTCTATTCCCGTCGTCTCGATCCGCGGCGAGTAATCGAGCTACCGGGCGAGCCCTTCGGATCGAGAGTCGACAAAGTCTCGATCGAACGGACCGAACCTCGGTTCGCAGCGGTCGGACCGAACCGACCGAAGATCGTTCGCGGTCATCAATTGGTATCACACCACAATCTTTTTAGCCGCATTTCGAGCTATATGAGGTGAAGTATGGTCAGTTACAGTGCCTACGAGAGTATTACTCTCGAGATCGACGACGGGATCGCCAAGATCGAATTTCATCGACCGGAAGTCTACAATGCCCTCAACAACGAGGTCATGCTTGATCTGCAACGTGCCTTCGACGAGATCCAGTTAAATCGCGACATCGATGCGGTCGTCATCACGGGGGAAGGTGAGGACGCGTTTTCCGCCGGTGCAGATATCTCGCAGTACGCTGGTCCAGCGGAGGAGCACGATCCCCTCCAGCGGGACCGACAGGAGTTGTTCTACGAGATGTACCAGAAGCCCTACGAGTGCCACGCGCCGGTCATTGCAAAAATCAACGGATACTGCGTCGGCGGCGGACTCATCTTCGCGATGTACTGCGACATCCGCGTCGCGGTGGAGGACGCGAAGTTCGGCGTTCCGACCGCCAACATCGGACAGATCCCAACCGGGGGTTCGACGTGGCGAGCCATCGAACTCGTCGGCGAAGCGAAAGCGAAGGAACTCGTATACACCGCGGGAATGATCGACGCGGCCGAAGCGGAACGTATCGGGCTGATCAATCACGCCGTTCCTAGATCGGAACTCGAGGAAACCGTCAACGAGATCGTTTCTGGGATCCAGAATACCGGCCGAAAAGCCGTGAAAAACTCGAAGCGGGCGCTCAATATCGCGTCCCGGGCCAAGAGCCTTGAGGAGGCACGGGAGCGCGAAGCGGAAATCTGGTGGGAACAGTTCGCAACCGACGAGCGGCGCGAGCTCGTCGATGAGTTCAACGAGGGGGAGGCCGATGACTGACGGACCCCTCTCCGGCGTTTCGGTCGTCGAGATGACCGGTCACCGGGCAGGACCGTTTTGCGGCGCACTCCTCGCCGACATGGGGGCCGACATCGTGAAAATCGAACGTCCCAGCGTCGGCGATCCAGCGCGGTCGCAGGGGATCGGGCCCGACGGGAAGTCCGGGTACTTCATGGCGAACAACCGCAACAAGCGCTCCGTGACGCTCGATCTGAAGTCGGACGCGGGGAGAGAAGCGGCCCTCGAACTCCTCGCGGAGTCGGATGTCTTCATCGAGAACTTCGGGTACGGCGTCACGGATAAACTCGGCATCGGCTACGACGACGTTCGCGAGCGAAACCCCGAAATCGTCTACGCGAGCATTAAAGGGTACGGCGAGACCGGCCCAATGAAGGAGAAGCCGGGACTCGATCTCATCCTGCAGGCTGAAGGCGGGATCATGAGCGTCACCGGCCCGGAGGACGGCGAGCCGGTGAAGGTCGGCCAGGCGATCGGCGACCTGACGACGGGTATGTTCGCCGCGATAGGCGTCCTCGCGAGGCTGTACGAGCGGGATCGAACCGACACTGATGAGTTTACCGGGAAGTTCGACGTTGGACTGTTCGATTCCATTGTGACGCTAATGAACGAGTATCTCACCGAATACTCGATGGACGGATCCGTCCCCGGGCCGCAGGGCGTCACCCATCAGACCCTCGTCCCTTACCAGCGGTTCGACACGGCCGACGGGGCAATCGTCACCGGCGTCCCCAGCGACGATCGGTGGGATGACTTCGTCGACCTCCTCGGTCGGGAGGAACTCCGCGAGTATCAAACGAACGACGAACGGCGCGAACACTCCGACACGGTCGTCGACATCATCCAATCGGAACTCGAGTCGGAGTCGACCGAGTTCTGGCTCGAGCGCCTGACAGAGTACGGGTTCCCGTGTGGGCCGATCAACGACGTCTCGGACGTCGTCGAGTACAATCAAACGCGGGCTCGCAACCTCGTCGTCGAACATGAGGATCCAGACTGGGGCGACTGCCTGCTACCGGGACACCCGATCAACTTCCCTGAGTACAAGGCAGCCAATTTTGAGCCGGCGCCGCGGCTCGGCGAGCATACTGACGACGTCTTCGAGGAAGTCGCGGACGACCAGACGACGCTGGACCGGTGGACTGAAAACGGAGCGTTCGGTGACTGAGTCGTCAGTTGCAATCCGGCTGGCTCTCGCGATACTCGATTTACTACTGGTACTCTAGGTCGGGTCGGGAGAGTTCGGTCTCCTTCGAGGTGATGATCTCGAGCAGCGCCGGCGTTCCCTCCTCCGTCTTCTCAATCGCTCGTTCGAGGGCCGGTGCGACCTCGTCCGGGTCTTCGACGCGCTCGGCGTATCCGCCGAGGGCCTTCCCGACCTCGGAAAAGTTCCCGGAAAACGGTGTATCGTATGCCGCCATCTCGAAGTTGTTCAGGTGGATAGAGAGGATCGGGATGTCCTCCCTGACGGCCGTTTCGAAGTCCAGGCCGGTCATTCCGATCGCGCCATCTCCCATGAGGTTGATGCAGAGTTTCTCCGGATGGAGGAGCTTCGCGCCGATCGTCAGCCCGAGTCCGTAGCCGAGCTGTGTAGTCTTCCCCCAGCCGATGTACGAGAGCGGCTCGGTCGACTGCCAGAACGGCGCGAGGAAATCCCGCGGGTTCCCCGCATCGTGAGTGATAATCGCGTCCTCGGCGTCGACGACTTCGGTGAGTTCGTTGATGACCCGATACGGGTTGATCGGGACGTCGTCGGCGTTCAGCTTCGGCCGCCACTCGTTGAGCCATTCCTGTCTGACTGACTCGATCTCGTCAGTGACGTCGTCGAATCGGCCGCGGGAGTCGCCGTCGATACGCCTGTCGACTTCCTCGACCAGCGCCTCCAGAGTCAGTTTCGCATCCCCGATGAGCGAGTACTCGGACGTAACGTCCTTGTCGACGTCCGTCGGATCGAGCGTCGAGTGGATAATCGTCTTACCCTCCGGGACGGTGAGCCCGTACGCAGTGTCGGTGAAGCTGCAGCCGATCCCGAAGATTACGTCGGCCTCGTTGACAAAGTGCGCGAGCTGACCGGGCTCGCTCTTGCTGGCGGCACCGAGGGACAGCGGGTGCGTTTCCGGGAACGCGCTCTTCCCATTGAGGCTGGTCGCAACGGGCGCCTCGAGCGTTTCGGCGAGTTCGCGAAGCGGCTCCCACCCCTTCGCGTAGTGGACCCCCTGGCCAGCGAAAATCACCGGTCGATCGGCATCGAGGAGAACTTCGGCGATCTCTTCGACCCCGTCCAGATCCGGACCGGGACGGCTTGAGGAGGTCGGCTGGTAGTCGAGCTCGCCGGGGACGTCCTTGTAGAAGACGTCTTTCGGAACCTCGACGACAGCGGGACGCGGGCGGCCGTTTCGCGCCGCGCTAAACGCGCGCCGCATCGTCTCGCCGACGGCCTCGGGACTGGTGAGCTGCTCCGTGGATTTGCTCACCTGCTGATAATTGATCAGCGAATTGAACTTCGGATCGACGTCCGTCTTCGCTTCGTCGTATCCAGCGGGAATCGCGACCAGCGGTGCGGATTCGCCGTACGCCTGAGCGACTGCACCGATTGAGTTCTCGGTTCCAGGTCCGTGCTGGCACGCGAACGCGGCGATCCCCTCGCCGGAGGTCAGTCGTCCGATAGCGTCGGCCATATGGACCGCCGTTCGCTCCTGTCTCGTGATGATCGTGCGAATTCCCACCTCCTCGGCCGCTCCCGTGTCGAACAGCGGGTTGCTGGGAAATCCGAATAGATACTCTACGCCTTCTTCCTTCAGGATGTGCGCAATTGCTCGATTGACGTCCATGATACTAGTTTACGAATCACTTGCTCCATTTTCCGACTGCATTAATAAAACTTTCGTTGATCCTACATCTGGCTCGCTACGAAATTTCTGACAGCGATTCGTAGCGACAAGATCGGCAGAGATCCGACTTCGGATACTGCTATCCCGCAGTCGGCTGCGTTCAGTCGTCAACAGATCCGTTCGTAGCGCTCGATTCGGAAGTCACCCGGAGAAGACCCCCTTCTCACGGAATTCCTCCATTTCCGACTCGGTGTACCCGAGCGATTCGACGACCGCTTCGGTATCCTCGCCGAGGAGCGGTGGGGCGTCGTTGAACCCGTTCTCCGCGTGCTCGAAGTTCAACGGATGCTCCAAGATCGGAATCTCGCCGGCCGCCGGATGGGAAATCGTATCGATCACGTCCCTCGCTTCCACTTGCTCGTTCTCCAGCGCCTCGCTGACGTCGTAGACGGGCCCGACTGGCAGTCCGGCCTGGTCGGCGAGCAGTTCGACCCACTCCGCCGTCGGTCGCTGCGTAAACGTTTCGGACAGTTCTTCCTCGAGTTCGTCCATGTGCTCGACACGATCGGCGTTCGTCTCAAACCGCGGATCTGAGACCAGATCCTCTCGGTCGATCTCTCGACAGAGTTGCTTCCAGAGTTTCTGATTCGCACAGGCGACGTTCAGGTAGCCATCCGCGGTTGGGTAGCTCTGATACGGGGCGAGCACGGGATCTTTTGTGCCCATTCGCTCGGGTTCGTCACCGACGAACGCCTTCGCGGCCTGCTTCGTGAGCCACGGCAATGCCGCGTCCAACATTCCGAGTTCGACGCGCTCTCCGGTCCCGGTTCGTTCACGCCGGTAGAGGGCGGTCACGATACCGAACGCCGACCACATCGCCGTGATCAAGTCCGTCTGCGGAAGACCGACCTTAACGGGGTCGCCATCTTCCGGACCGGTGACGTTCATGATTCCACTCATACCCTGTATCAGCAAATCGTATCCGGGACGGTCGCTCCAGGGTCCAGTTTCGCCGAACGCCGAGATCGAGCAGTAGACAAGTTCGGGGTTCTCCTCCCGGAGTTCGTCGTACCCGAGACCGAGCCGTTCCGCGGTTCCTGGGCGGAAGTTCTCCACCAGCACGTCGGCTTCGGCGATCAACTCACGACATATTTCCAATCCCTCGTCCGATTTGAGGTCGAGTTCAACACTCCGTTTATCATAATTGACCGTCCAGAAATACGGCGATTCGCCGTTCGGAGATGCCGACGTTCCTGGGCCGTCGTAGTCGGAGACGTCGACAAACGGCGGTCCGGAGTGTCGGCTGTCGTCGCCGGCTTCCGGGCGTTCAACCTTGATTACCTCCGCGCCCTGATTCGCGAGCATCAACGTCGCGAATCCGCCCGTCACGAACGTCGTCAGGTCGACTACAGTAACGTCTTCGAGGATCGCACTATCGGCTCTCAATGCCATGCAGTGACAAAGTATGGAAAGACAGTATTAAATTTTGGTGCTAGTCAGTCTCCGTTTGGCGAGAGCACTAACAATGAGAGAACGATTCCAGCGCCGAGAAGTGCGAGTCCGCCGAGCGTTGCGAGAAGGACGGATTCGTTGGCGTACGTGAGTATCCATCCAGCGAGCGCCGCACCGGCCGCGCCGAATCCGAACATGCCGAGGTAGGCGTATCCGTACGACAGTCCGTGGATATCGGCTGCCGCGTACTCGGCGACCACGACTTGGTAGATCGGCGCGGTCGCGTACAGACTGAACCCCAACGCGGCGCAGACGAGCAGGAACGGAGCGAGCGCCCATCCGCTGAACGGGATAAAAACGAACGCGAGTATTCCAAGCGCCGATAGACAAGCGAGGAACGCGTACTCCGTCCGGACGTGATCAGTGACTCGACCGCCGACGTACTGGCCGAGAATGCCGATCATCAGTATGCCGGTGTACACGTACTGCGCGGGTTCGGCTTCCCGTCCGAAAATCACGTACGTTTCGAACTGTGGAAGCTCACCAATCATATCCGGAAGGAACGTCAGGAGCCCCCGGTAGTAGGTTCCGTAGAGCATGATCGCAAAGAACGTGAGGAGAAATCCCGTACTGAGCAGGAGTTTGGAGTCGGCGATCGTCGATTTGAGATTCTCGGTTTCCGATTCACCGCCGTCCGACGAGACTGCAGCGTTCTCGTCGAATTCAATCATGGTGGCAAACGCGACCACGCCGATCGCGGGGACGGTCAGTACGACGATCACGAACCGCCAGTCGAACAGGACCAACAGGAGGGCGGTGAGGAGCGGACCGAATGCAGTTCCGATGTTTCCGCCGACGCCGTGGTACGCGAACACGGTCCCTCGTTGTTCCGCTCCTCGACTGATCAGCGAGAGTCCGGCCGGATGGTAGATGCTCGCGGCGGCGCCCCAGACGATAATAGCTGCCATGAGAACAAAGACGTTCGGAGCCAGCGCGAGCGAAAAGAAGCCGATTCCCATCCCAACCACGGACGCGACGATCAACGATCGGGAGCCGTACGAATCCGACAGGACGCCGCTGGGTATCGCCCCAACGCCGATTAGTCCATAGCCCACGCTGACGACTACCCCCAATACGAACGCGGAGACGTCAAATACATTCAGCCAAATTACGATAAAGAGCGGAATGCTCAATTCGTACGTGTGAAAGATTCCGTGGGCGAGCATGGTGAACCCCGCGATAGATCGATCGTTCTCATCCATCACTGCTCACCACCGTGTTCGGGCGGATGAGGAACAACTGTCATGCCAGCAAGAGTATGTTCCGGATGTACTTAACCAGTTCCCCGCGGGGAAGTCACTCCGAATGGCCTCCCCCACCAACTGATCCCCGATAATCGAATTCACCCGAGATATCGGGGTGTGATTGCATATATTCTTCTGGAGCAGCGAGAATTTTATTCTATATACCCGATATCTAAATGAGAAATATACGTTGGTAGCCGCTCGTGTAGTGGATTTTAAGCGATTCGAACAAGCGGGATCAGGTTTCGTTCGATACACCGTCTCATACGTGCAGACAGTGCGACAACTGCTGTCGATACGCTCGATCGTATCGTTACAGAGTCCCCTATCGACCGCTTCGCGGGCCGATCACCGAGTGGCAATATGTTCTTATTTCGCCGCCCTACCCCGTCATCCGCTTATTCAGAGGAATCTACCAGCGACGTGATCCAATTACAGAGGTACATGTGTAATTCGTCCACGCCCTTATAGTGATGTACTGCGGCGCACGGATAAATCGCCGCCGGAGCCCCTCTGGCAGGAAGATTTCGAATATTCAAATCAATCGATAAAGTGGATAAACTACGCCGAGAGCCACAAAATAGTCCCATAATTTATTATCTGAGAGAGTTACTACCAACCATGGCAGGAAAACCCAAATCCGGGACGCACACGACGAAGACGTCCCTCAGGATCGTCGATGCAATCTGTGAACTCGACGGGGCGTCGATGGACGATCTATCCGAATATCTCGAACTCGCTCCGAGCACGGTCCATCGACACCTCGTCACCCTGCGCGAGCACAACTACGTGGTTCAGGAAGACGGTATCTACGACGTTGGATTGCAGTTTCTCACCGTCGGCGGCATCGCTCAGCGCAAGACGACGGCGTACCCGATGATCAAAGAGAAAGTCGACACCCTAGCGAGCGAAACAGAAGAGCGAGCGCAGTTTATCGTGGAAGAGAACGGCGAACGCGTCTACCTATACACGGAAGTTGGGCGGAGTGCAGTTCAGACCGGCGCACACACCGGCAGACGCGGCGCCCTTCACTCGAGCGCGGCGGGGAAAGCGATATTGGCGAACATGCCCTCGGAGCGTGTCGACGAGATCGTCGAGACCCACGGGCTGTACGCGGTGAGTGAAAACACGATCACGTCCCGCGAAGAGTTGAACGAAGAGTGCGAGCAGATCCGGGAACGCGGCTACGCGTTTAATAGACAGGAAACGACCGAAGGTGTCCACGCCGTCGGCGCCGCAGTTACAGATTCGGATGACGACGTGATCGGTGCGCTGAGCGTATCGGGGCCTGCCCACCGCCTGAAGGAAGAGCGCCTGACGAGTGAGTTACCGGAGCGGATCCTCAGCGCGGTCAACGAACTGGAACTCTACATCGAACACTCTATCTAATCAGCCGTTCCGGTCGCTCTCGTTCACCGCAACGAGCTTCACCGACGGCTCTGTCCCGATCCGAGCGTCCGCCTCTGCGAGCGATACGAGTTCACCCACCTGAACCGAGTCATCCAGTTGTGCGATAATATTCGTCCCGTCAAACGACGCGAGCCCGAGTCGGTTCGGCTCGCGCACATCGTCGGGTGTGACGTGGACGGCGGTGACCGCCTGGAGCATTCCGGTTCCTGGGTCGCGACGGCAGAACGTATCATTTCCGCAGTCGAGGCACCGCTGTTTTTCGTAGAAGGTTCGCTGTCCGCAGTTAGCACACTCAAGGACGTCGGTCATCAGCTTGCCTCCATGATCGTACAGACACTATTGTTTCCGAATCCCGCGACGTTGACAGCGAGTCCATATCCGGGGGAGCCCGTCGACCGCTCGTCGGGCACGTCGGATCGGAGCTGCCAAACGAGTTCGACGAGCTGTGAGATGCCGGTCGCACCCAATGGGTGCCCGCGCGCCTTCAGCCCGCCGCCGGGATTCACCGCGAGTTCGCCATCGATGTCCGTCCGACCGTCGCGAGTGTATTTCCACGCCTCGCCGCGCTCTGCCAGGTCGAGTTCTTCCATCTCGAGCCACTCAAGGATGGTGAACGCATCGTGAATACACGCGACGTCAACGTCATCGGGTCCGATTCCCGCGGCATCGTAGGCCGACTGGCCGGCTGCGCGTACGCTTTCAATTCGGAGTGGATCGGATCGGTCGGCCACAGCGTGGACGCCGACTGCACTTTCGCAGGCTTCAACGGTAACGTCGCCGATATCGTCAGCCGCGACGATAATCGCGGCGGCGCCATCTGACGTGGGACAGCAATCGTACAGTCGAAGCGGAGTCGCAACTTTGGGCGAGTCGAGAACGTCATCAATCGTGATCCGTTTGTCGAACTGCGCGTATGGATTCGCGGCTGCGTTTGAGTGGTTCTTCACGGCGACTCGTGCGAGATCACGCCGATCGGCCCCGTACTGAGACAGGTACCGATTCGCTGCCAACCCAGCGAACGACGGCAGTGTGATTCCCTGTTGGTACTCCGCTCCGTGAGTGATACGGCTGATAATATCGGTTGCAGTCGCCGTATCCGCCGCCGACATCTTCTCTCCCCCGACTGCGAGGGCGACATCGGATCGACCAGAGCGAACCGCGTCAACCGCATCGTGGAACGCGCTCGCGCCGCTGGCGCTCGTGTTCTCGATCCGCCTGGCCGAGACGCGGTCCGTCCCGAGACCGGCGGCGAGAGCGTTCGCGAGTCCAGAGACATCGTTGAAGGCTTCCGCTGCCATGTTTCCGACGTGTACCGAATCGATATCGTCGGAATCCAATCCTCCGTCCTCGAGCGCGCGCTCGGCCGCGGCAACTAATAGATCGAGCAGCGACCTATCAGCCGCGGTTTGGAACGCCGTCATCCCGACTCCGGGAACGCCGAATCCGGACGCCGATCTCATCGACTCGTGTGAGCTATAGTCTTGGCTAACCATCGCACACATAGTTGTAAACGGATCCGGAGATTTATAGATATCGTCGATAGGACTGTACTACGCGACCGGCCGCACACTCCTCGTCGCCTTGACGGAGACGTTTTCCGCCTCTGAGACGTCGTGTGAATTCGACACTGTCCATAGAATTGAACAGTGGACGGAGATTCTCGGCCTATTAGCTGTTAGTGCGTCAGAACGCGGTCGAGATCGTGAAGCGAGCGACTGCCAACAGAACTTCGATTTCGAGACACGGTAGACGAAACGTTAAATGAGGGACGCGAAATACTCCGTATCGTGATTCGTGAGCGAATATTCGGAGTTCGCCGTATTGCCAGCGAACTCTGGACCGGTGGACGGGGATGGATCCTTGTCGGTGTCGCCAGTGGATGGTTCCTCTCTCTCGGGGTGCGCCTGATCTTTCCCGCGCTCTTGCCCTACATCCGCGACGAATTCGCGCTGAACTTTTCCATCATCGGACTCTTGGTTTCTACCCTCTGGGTCGCGTACGCCCTCGGGCAGTTTCCCGGTGGGATCATCGGTGACAGGATCGGAGAAGGAAACGCACTCGTCGCGAGCACTGTCTGCTCCGGATTCGCGATCGTTGTCGTCACCGTCTCTTGGACGTTAAGACTGCTCTTTATAGCCACGGCTGTATTCGGACTTTCGACCGCGCTATTCGGACCCGCCCGGTTCACGATTCTATCCGCGATATACGACGAGAAGGACGGAACTGCGATTGGGTTGACGCTTTCGGCTGGCGAAGCCGGAAACGCCATATTACCGGTTATCGCGGGTGGTCTCGCAACGGCGGTATCGTGGCGCGCCGGATTCGGGGTAACAGTTCCGGCGTTCTTTCTCGTTGCTGCACTCATCTTTTGGACGATTCCCAGTCGAGTATCGGAGGGAAACGACGGGTACTCGTTTTCGCTTTCGACGCTTCGGTACGTTCTCGATTCGATCACGGACCGGTTGATACTGCTCATAAGTAGCATACACTTTTTGTTGTTTTTCGTCTATCAGGGATTCACCGGGTTTTATCCGACCTATCTGGTCGAAGCAAAAGGAGTTTCCCCGGGTGTCGCTGCGACCCTGTTCGGCTGGTTTTTCGTCATCGGCATCCTCGTCCAACCAGCGGCTGGTGCAGGTGGCGATCGACTCGGCGTTCGTCCGACGCTTCTCGTCGTCGCAGCGGTCTCGACGATTGCACTGGGCATCCTTCCGTTCGTTCACGGAACACTCGGACTCGTTCTGGTGACCACGGTTGCGAGTACGCTCCTCGGCTCAACGCCGCTCACGCAAACGTATCTCGTAAACAAACTTCCCGAAACCGTCAGCGGGACCGGACTTGGATTACTCCGGACGGTCTATATCGGTCTCGGCGCAACCGGACCCGTCGTGGTTGGCGCCATCGCCGATCGAGGATTCTTCGACGTCGCGTTCTTCGGTCTTGCCGCCGTCGCCGCGATCAGCATCGTCGCGAGTCTCTCCCTCCCAAAATCTGAATAACGGAATAGTATCACACCGTAGGCATCTTTTTTAGAGTATGGAATCATATTCCTCACTGCCTATCCCGGAAGAGATCCTGTCCTGGAAGAGATAGTGCTCAAAGCGGGCGACGAGACGGAACTACTGAGACTCGGCCCAGTCGAACAGGTGTAGATAATCGATCCGATTCTATTCGATCAAATCTCTACACGTACGAGTGACGCAGTGGAGAATCTCGCCCTCAAGGATGTTCCCGAAAGCGTCAGAGTCGCCATCGGTGTCGGAAGTCGATGAATAGCGAACCTTTCGCTGCTTGTACGCGGAGTAATCGAACAGCTCAAGCACCTTGGGTACGAGCCGCTATCTTCCTGTGCTGGAGCTACGGCGGTGCAACTAGGCAGAGACAGGACTGTTATCCAAAATAGAGTGTTAATTAGGATTAATATTATTCATCCCAAACAAATAATTCTCGTAGTCGTTTACCAACATCCTCAATCTGATGATTCTGTGCGGTCTGACGACGCTGATTGTAGACTGAGCGATCTGCTTGATTCTCCGTAACCCATTCACGCGCGAATTCCCCAGTCTGTACCTCATCGAGTATTCTCTGCATCGCATCGCGATTAATAACCTCTTCACCACGCGTTAGAGCACCGTACTCTGCAGTGTCTGAAACAGAGTTCAACATTTCCATGTGCCCACCTTCATACATGAGATCAACAATGAGTTTCAATTCATTCAGACATTCAAAGTACGCCATCTCTGGACTATACCCTGCGTCAACGAGGGTTTCGAAGCCAGCATTGACTAATTCAGTTACGCCACCACAAAGGACGGCTTGTTCCCCAAACAGGTCTGTCTCTGTTTCTTCACGAAAAGTAGTCTCAATAACTCCTGCACGAGTACAGCCAATCGCTTTGGCATAAGCGAGTGCTTTTTCATGGGCTTTATTGCTGGCATCTTGGTAGACTGCTAATAGCCCAGGTGTGCCCTCATCCCTCTTGTAAGTTCGCCGTAGAAGATGGCCGGGAGTTTTTGGTGCGACCATAGTAACGTCAACATTTTCTTGCGGCTCAATTTGCCTATAGTGGATGTTAAAACCATGCGCAAACTGGAGAGTGTTTCCTCCTTCAATGCCAGCTTTAATATCATCGTAGACAGATGGCTGGACAGTATCTGGAATCAGCATTACGATTCTGTCAGCTGCTGCAGCTGCATCCGCTGGAGTAGTAACGCGAAGTCCGTCTGTTTCCGCTTCCTTCCGAGAAGAGGAATTCTCTCGAAGACCAACAATCACATCGATACCACTATCCGCAAGGTTCTGAGCTTGTGCATGGCCTTGGCTTCCGTATCCAAGGATTGCAACTGTTTCATTTTTGATAGCCTCTATGTTTGCATCTTCATCGTAATACACGGGACTCGTGAACGAATTCTCTTCCTTGTTAGTCATGATTCTAACCCAATTTTGGGTTATTTATAGTGCAACAAGTAATTATCGGTACCATACTGTAACCCCGCCTATTTGGTGTCACAACCCTTCTATACGTGAATTACCCTACCCACCCGCTCATGGCTGACACCGTTCGGTCCTTGAGGGAAGGGCTTCCTGCTTTCACGACGCGCTTTGCAGATACGGACGTATTCACAGGGAGCGCAGTCTCAACAAGAGTTAATTCGGAGTGTCCCACTCCTTCGTCTTCGAAGCTGCGAGAAAGAATGTTCCACGGTGTGTTCGCGTTCCTCTCGCCACAAACCCGCAGGCAGGACAGGAGTGTTCACGGACCCACAACGGTTTCGCCGGTAAGATTGACTCAACAGATGCCAGCAGAGATACTCAACTAGACCGTGACTCAGCGACATACTTATGTCGGAGGCGATAAATAATCTATGTGGCAAGGGAGGTCATCCTAGTGTCCTGAGCCAGACTACCTCTCTTGCCATCCAACTATTGTCGTGACCATTCTGGACCTGTCATCGTAAGATTTCGCTCTGAACAAGACGATCGTTCCGCTTCAGAGCGGATACAGCGCGGTCGAATCGACACCCAGACGGAGCGAGACCGGAATTTGCCACTCATTCGTTGGCACCCACGACCGGGTTACGGAGCGTCCCAATGTTCTCGTAGGTGATCTCGATGGTATCTCCGGGTTTGATGAGTCCGGGATTTGCGGGACTCCCGAACGCGACGACGTCGCCCGGACGGAACGTGAACCGCTTCGAGAGGTACGAGATGATTTCGTACGGATCGGACAGCACGAGCTCCGTGTTCGCTTCCTGTCGGCGCTCGTCGTTCACGTAGGTGTACATATCAATTCCGGTCGGATCGATGTCGGTCTCGATCCACGGACCGAGCGGTCCGGAGCCGTCGAAGGCCTTTCGTGCGGTTCGGCCCTGTTGGTCAAGCGCATCAACGTCGTCCATGATCGTATAGCCGCGGACGACCTCTGAAACCTCGTCTTCCGAGAGATCATGATAGGGCTCGTCGATGACAGCCGCAAGCTCTCCGGCGTAGGTCAGTTCGACGCGGGACAGCGGATCGACGAGCCGTGTCCTCGTAAGGACGCGGGCGATTTGATGAAGAAGTCGGGTTCTTCGGGTCGTTCGTACTCCATCTGTTCGAGAGTCTCAGCGTAGTTGCGGCCGACACAATATAGCGCCGATGGCTCACAAGCGAGAAGGAGATTACCATCGATGCCGGCCTCGTAGGTACCGTCGGCGGTGTGGACTACATCGTCTTGGTACTGTCCAGTAACCGGACCATCGGAAGTCTCAATCCTCGCGAGTCGCATTACCGGAAGTCGTGAGTCAAAAAAGTAGATGTACCGGTTCGACTCTGAATCTATTGGATAGATACCGATCGTCTCGAAGTCACGTCCCGACATTGACTAATCGTTGCTCGATTCCACCGCGTTCAGGTTTATCTCGGCATAGATCCTAGTGAACGGCGAATGGCTGAACAGATAATATAACTGTCCACGATTGGGGTAGGCTTCCCTGGTTTGACTGAGCGATTAGATCAATCATCTCGAACCATATCCTAACAAAAAGTGCGTTCAGATCCACAAAGGATGTGTTGATAGCTTCCAGAACTCGTGGGCAATCAGTCGGAAGAGCGTCCATGAATGATTTTATTACTTTATATATTACTATAGCAGAAAGACCATATCAATATCTCAACGAAAACTCACTAGTCGAGGAGCTTCAGATACATCAAACCTAGCACATGTGTTAGAGAATCGTTTAGAGATTCGTTAGACTGCTCAAATATCGCTGATCCGATTGTGTCGGCCGTCGATCGCCTGCGCGTCCTCGGGGAGCAAGGCGACAACGAGGAAGTCGGTGTACTCCTCGAAGTACTCGACCAGCGCGGCGATGCGCTCCGAGTCGATCGCCTCGAGCGAGTCGAGCAGCATGAACGGGACTTCCTCGTAGACCTCGTGGACGAGGTAGCCCGCGAGCGCGAAGATCAGCCCCGTCACTTCGCGTTCGCTCTCGCTCAAGTGGTTGATCGTGTCCTCGTAGGTGCTGCCCTCCTCGGTGCTGCGGACGATGTGGAGGTCGAAGGCCGTCTGTTCGACCTTCCGCCGGCCTTCGCGGACCGTCTGGCCGACGCGTTCGATCCAGATCCGGTCGATGTTCTCGTACTCGAGAATCTCG
>NZ_RAPO01000008.1:0-1952 GCF_003610195.1 Halopiger aswanensis
TTGTTTTTGGTGACGTGCTCGCTACCTCTGCCAGTTCCTGCTGCGTTATCAAGTATCCGAGTTCGTGTCCCGCCCTGTAGAGGCAGGCCGCAGCGAATCCGTGTGGCTGGCACCCGATCGTTATCCCCGCGTCCTCTGCAAGTGCCGCTAGCTCGAGTGCCCGATGCTGGACATCGTTCGAAACCCCCAATTCGGCTGTGAGTCGTGGGAGAACATTCTGGGGACGTGGCACTGCAGTGGGTAGCTCGAGTTCGGTGTTCATCACCGAATACGCACACTCGAGCTGTGATCGTGAGCACGTTGCCACCTGACTGATCTCCTCAAGGGTACGCCCGAGTCCATTACAGCGGCTCACTGCATACACGCTGGCTGCTGCGACTCCCTCAAGTGATCGGCCACGACAGAGGTCTTCCTTCTGAGCGCGTCGAAAGAGCGAACACGCCTGTTCCCGCAGTGAGTCAGATAACCCGAGCGCGCTCACGAGACGGCGAACTTCACCGAGGCCAGTCGCCAGATTCCGCTCACGCTTCGAACGCCACTGGCTCCGTCGATGTTCGCGTCGAAGGCGATTGAGCTGACGGCGTTTTCGCCCCGAGAGTGTGTTCCCCTGTCCATCTCTGTCTCTGCCGATCTCGGTCGACAGTCCGCGATCGTGTCGCCCTGCAGTGAGTGGGGCACCCGTTCGACGCTGGCTCGAGTCTTCATCCGAGGCGAACCATCCGGGACCGTGGTCAATCTGGTTTTCGTCGACGATCAAGCCACACTCTCGACAGTGCGTTTCGCGGTTCGCTGTGATGAGTGTGCCACTGCACTCGGGACACGCCAATGTCGATTGCGACTGTTGCGATGCATCTCGAGTAGAGCGACTGCTGACGGTCTGATCTGTAGCCATCATGTCTCCGACGAGGCACCTGACTGGTCGCCCCGTCACTCCTCCTCGGGGTAACAAACCGCCTTGAGGGTACTACTGATGTGACTGTTTGCGGAACCCACTTGAAGGCAAAACTCAGGCTGTAGCTGGTTCGTCTATCCAATAACTGAAGCAGATGAATTGAATCCAATGGGGGTATGATCATCCCCACTCAACAGCGTGGACGGCACTGGGGAGTTCTCCTAATCGTTGTTCGATAACATCGAGTGGATGTGAGTCGATGAACCGGGCTGGCTGATGATCAATAGCTGAGGATCCCTTATTTACTTGTAAATGAACTTGTCCGAGATCGGTGTGCATATCGTCTTGGTGCCAGCCAACTAGCAGACTTCGGTCGGGCTCGATCCAATTGAACCAGTAGTGCTCATATGGATCACTTGTCTGGATCTGAAATCCGATTTCGATTCGAGCCGTCGTTGTAGGGTACGTCTCGTCGTCGAGGAATTGACGTGGGTCCACCTCTCCGACAACCCGATATGGACCTGCCTCGCGTGGCTCGGCACGCCGCCGTCGAACGTTGTCGAATTCGGGGGTGAGTCGATTCTGGATACGATCGTGCAGGCGCTTGCTCTGCAAGTTAGCCCGGTTAGCAAGAAAAACGACCATTAGACAAATGTCGAATGAGAGCCACTTTCAGGTGAGGAAAGGCCAACAACGTCATCGTATAACTGGAGAGCGTGCTTCACGAGCCTGAGTTCCGTGTTGATTGCCTCCCAGGTTTCGACGACATTGCGACGCTCACGAAGCTCCGCAGCCGATAGATCTTCCCCAGCGAGTTGTTCCCGAAACTCTGTGAGTGAACTGACGTCGTATTCTGCAGCCAACTCCTCTTGTTCCGTCTTCAACTCTGTAAGCTGGCTCTCGAGCTCGTCGCGCGAATACTCATCGATCAGGTCAGTCACTTCGTCGAAGAGCATTCGAACAGGGTTCAAGTCGTACGCTTTCGTCCCATCAATCGTCGTTTCTCTGACCCAGTCGTCACTCTGCAGTCGCTGGAGTTCATCATCCGCTGTCGTGCGAG
>NZ_RAPO01000008.1:1962-55013 GCF_003610195.1 Halopiger aswanensis
GAGTGTGTTCCCCTGTCCATCTCTGTCTCTGCCGATCTCGGTCGACAGTCCGCGATCGTGTCGCCCTGCAGTGAGTGGGGCACCCGTTCGACGCTGGCTCGAGTCTTCATCCGAGGCGAACCATCCGGGGCCATGGTCGAGCTGGTTTTCGTCGACGATCAAGCCACACTCTCGACAGTGTGTTTCGCGGTTCGCTGTGATCAGTGTGCCACTGCACTCGGGACACGACAGTGTCGATTGCAACTGTTGCGATGCATCTCGAGTGGAGCAACTGCTGACGGTCTGATCTGTAGCCATCATTTCTCCGACGAGGCATCTGACTGGTCGCCCCGTCACCCCACCTCGGGGTAACAAACCGCCTCAAGGGTACTACTGATGTGACTGTTTGCGGAACCCACTTGAAGGCAAAACTCGGGCTGTAGCTGGTTCGTCTATCCAATAACGGAAGCAGATGAATCGAATCCAAGGGGGGTATTATCATTCCACTCGACAGCGTGGACGGCATTGGGGAACTCTCCTAATCGTTGTTCGATAACATCGAGTGGATGTGAGTCGATGAACCGGGCTGGCTGATGATCAATAGCTGAGGATCCCTTATTTACCTGTAAATGAACTTGTCCGAGATCGGTGTGCATATCGTCTTGGTGCCAGCCAACTAGTAGACTTCGTTCGGGCTCGATCCAGTTGAACCAGTAGTGCTCATATGGGTCACTTGTCTGGATCTGGAATCCGATTTCGATTCGAGCCGTCGTTGTAGGGTATGTCTCGTCGTCGAGGAATTGACGTGGGTCCACCTCTCCGACAACGCGATATGAACCTGCCTCGCGTGGCTCGGCCCGCCGCCGTCGAACGTTGTCGAGTTCGGCAGTGAGTCGATTTTGGATACGGTCATGCAGGCGCTTGTTCTGCAAGTTAGCCCGGTTAGCGAGAAAAACGACCATTAGGCGAATGTCGAGTGAGAGCTATTTTCGGGTGAGGAAAGGCCAACAACGTCATCGTATAACTGGAGAGCGTGCTTTACGAGCCTGAGTTCCGTGTTGATTGCTTCCCAGGTTTCGACGACGTTGCGACGCTCACGAAGCTCCGCAGCCGATAGATCTTCCCCAGCGAGTTGTTCCCGAAACTCTGTGAGTGAACTGACGTCGTATTCTGCAGCCAACTCCTCTTGTTCCGTCTTCAACTCTGTAAGCTGGCTCTCGAGCTCGTCGCGCGAATACTCATTGATCAGGTCAGTTACTTCGTCGAAGAGCATTCGAACAGGGTTCAAGTCGTACGCTTTCGTCCCATCAATCGTCGTTTCTCTGACCCAGTCGTCACTCTGCAGTCGCTGGAGTTCATCATCCGCTGTCGTGCGAGAGACATCTGCTCGGTCGGCAATCTCTTGGACTGGTGCTGGTTTGTCAAGTAACTCTACGACATGGCGGACGCGTTCACGTCCGCTCATGCTGTCTGTCCACGATCGCTGATCTGAGTCACCCATTCGTACTCGCTCTTGGATCTGCAATCTCAAATAATTTGGCTCGAGTCAATTATTCAAACCGCGATTTCCGGAGAATCGTATCCTACGATGGATCAATTAGTTGTGGTGGCGTAGTATCGTAGCTGAGTGCACCGTCAAAATCTTCGAGAGTCTCATCGTTGGAAGGTCCCATCTGGACTGGGAACGAGTCCAGTCCGAATTTCGAGGTCAACACGGCGCAGATGCTTACAGCCGCCGTCTGGCTGGCGCTGTTCGAAATCAGGGCAGGTACACGTCTCTTCCTCGATGTCGATCTTGTACGTGCTCTCGCTTTCGCTAATGACCTTGTAGATCGGCCCCGGCTGAGCGAAGTGGACGTCGATATCTTCGGTGAGTGCACGGCGGGTTCGTGGCTCGTCAATCGAGTAGCCGCCGGCCTCGAGTGGGGTTTGGGGCTGCGGTTCCTCACAGGCGATCGTGAACTCGTCACGATGGTTGCGCTCGTGGCCGCAGTTCTTGCAGCGCCAGTAACGGGTCCGATACTCGTAGCTGTCTGTAAGATCGATGTCGTAGGGTGATGGTGCTTTGCCGGGGAGCCACTCGTCGATCGCGACGAGTTCGTGTCCGTTTAGACGGGCGGTATCACCTGGGTAGTGCTGGGAACGGTCGTTTGTAAATTCGTCGTCAGTCGAACGCTCTCGATGCGTCTCACTCTGAATCGGTCGGTCAGTACTCATCGATGATCTCGAGGCGGACGAACTCGCGCCTCACGCCTCCTGGCGCCCAAAAACCCTCATTCGGGGTCGGCAGAGAATTAGAATTCAGATGTATTCTCGAGCGATCAGAGCGTAACGGGTACCTCCTGCAGTTATCATCCTCTCCGAGCTGTTGAAGGAGAACGGAGTACTCGTCCAAGAGGAATGTCGCATACCATCCCGCCGAAGAGGCTACTTGGCGTGCATGGAACGTAGATGAAGCGCCGAATACGGATATTAGAACCCGTATCTTTTGTGAGCGTCGTCGATGTCCATGATATCGACTATACGGACTTCCTGTTCGTCATCTAGGACATCGTAAAAAGCGGTATGGGTCCGACCGATGTGAAGGCGATAGATTTCCTCACCGTCAACCACAATCTTCTCTTTATCGCCAGACCCGGACCCAGGCCGGGGATACGGGTCGTCCTCTAACTTCTGTAAATTTTCTTTTACAATACGAGTACTCTTCTCGCTAAGTGCAGCGACGTACTCGCGGGCTTCGTCCGCGAGCAGAACATCATAGCTCATCAAGCGACGTCAGCTCCTCGCTGTCGGCTTCGCGGACCTCGCGCGTTCGTTCGGCAAGCTGCTGCCGCTGACGCTCTTGGATCAACTCTGCGAGAAGCTCGTCGTAGGTCTCGCCTGCGTCTTTGAGTTCGTTCAGTTCGTGCCATCGTTCTTCCGTAACTGGGATTCGTTTGTTTGCGTTCGACATGGCGTTGAGGTGCTTCTTGTGTCGGAGGTTCATCCCCGGTTTAGCAGACGTGAACCCATTATCCGGTGAGCCTGTTATCCGGGGAGAGGGACGGGCTCCTTTTCTGACGTCCGGTGCCACCCGCTCGCCATTATTCAGAGCGCGTGTGCAATATTTACAACGCTTACAACGTAAATGCTTCGCCTAGTCGAGGTAGCTCACGTCGCCTCATACTGACGGCCACGTTCGTGGCTCATCGATCGAGTAGCCGCCGGCCTCGAGGGGAGTTGCTGGTTGTGGTTCCTCACAATGGGTCGTGAACTCGTCGCGATGGTTACGCTCGTGGCCGCACTTCCTGCAGCGCCAGTACCGGGTCCGATACTCGTAGCTATCCGTGAGATCGATGTCGTAGGGTGACGGCGCTTTGCCAGGGAGCCACTCGTCGATCGCGACGAGTTCGTGTCCGTTCAGGCGGGCGGTATCACCTGGGTAGTGCTGGGAACGGTCGTTTGTGAATTCGTCGTCAGTCGAACGCCCTCGATGCGTCTCACTCTGAATCGGTCGGTCAGTACTCATCGATGATCTCGAGGCGGCCGGAGTCGCGCCTCACGCCTCTTGGCGCACAAAAAACGATTCGCGGAGTCTACAGGCGGGGTAGGCCGAGCGCCTCGAGGCGTGACCCCAAGACGGTTCACTCTTGAGGACCTAGAAGAAGACTTGCCGGCGGAACTCTGCTGTCACGTGTTACCGATCGGCGATAGCCACCATCACTCGTACTGTCTGCTGTCGCTCAGTTACGTCGACGTCAACGAGATGGTTTCTAAGAACGAGCGACGAAGTACGGACTCGAATACGAAATCGAAGCTCTGTTCCGGTACCTCGAGACACATGCCGAGAACGATGACGACTGTCTCTCCGAGTAAGACAAATTCTACAAGGTGGATCTTCCACAATGAGAATGACGGAGTAATCTAGCGACTTTTCTCCTACTTAATTAACCAGTAGACACGTGACTCTCGTCACACGAATTATAGATGCTGATCACAGACCGTTGACTATTTCGAGCTCTAACAAGATCATATATCCACGAGATCCGGGACTTTTCCAAACCTCGGGCAGTCTCGTCGTACAACTGGTCGGCAGCCGATCGAATCCACCACCGGAGCGATCGCGTACTCATGATCTCGACGAGCGACGAGTTGGTCGGTGCGTCGCGCACGCCGTCGACCGTCCGGATAGTCGTCACGAGATCGCGCGAGACGGGCGTCTCTCAGAACTTGGAACCTTCTCGTGCTAGACGCGGAGCATTGTCCCGGCGTCAGTATCGACGATGTCCTCCGGCGCAACGTCGAGGACTTCGTGTGAGCGGAGCCTGCATCGTGCTCCGAGCGCGAACGCGATCCGTTGTTTGGTGTCGTCGGCCGCTTCGAGCAACTGTCCTACTTCGTTCTGGCTGAGTCAGACCTTCATGTCGTCGCGGTTCTCGTGCTGTTGCAGATTCATGCGTCCGGATTGCCTGCATTCCGGACAAAAACCGCCAGCAATCTAGTTCTGTCGGTGGTCCTCGAGGGGGAAATCGGGCCGATTCTGTCCGACTCTGTCTGTGTTCTCGCACACACCAATAGGCTACCCAGGATAAGCAACAAAGTCGTTAGGAAACTTTTCCTGGAGCAGATCAGCAGTGATCTTTTCAGCTCGCTCTGCACGTCGATATGTACGGAACCATCCTACCTGGAGTAACCTTACTGGCGGGTATACAGCTGTGAAATATGCACCATCATCAGCTGGTGAGTTGAGGTGCTCGTCAAGCCGTCGGACCAGATTTGAAGTTACACCGACATAGAGTACACGGCGGTACTCATCGATTCCAGTATATTCAGCGAGACTGTTTGAGGAAACACCTTGGAGCAATGCTGTTCCTGGAGAGGTTGGGGTACTCGAGCATTCTAACACGTATACAGCATCTGTGCGGAAACTCCCGTCAGCGAATGGCAATGAAGTCATCACAAGGGTCGAAATCGATGTGTCATGCTTCAGAGGAAGAAATTGGTCAGTTCCCCAGTACGGATCACTCGGGACCTCGTCAACAATTTCCTCCCGGACTTGATCTAGAAAATATTCTTGAGTCCCTTTGGTAATTGTCGCCTCTATACTGGACATCCTCGGATAGTGCATTACCTCTAAATATAGTCTAATATCAGATACATATTATGTATTCTGACCGAGGGATCCACGACTACCTCTGACCGCACTATTCCACGTAGCCTTCGCGCATCTTTTTCTCGATACGCTCCTCCGAGTAGTCACAAGCGTAGTCGTGGACGTCATCCATCACATGCTCGAACTCCTCGTCGTCAGCGTAGGTCTCCTCCCGCTTGATAACCCATCCCTCACCGCGTTCTCGGGAAAGATACCGAACGTGATCATCGGTAATGATGATGAGGTCCTCAGTGAATTCTCCCTCTCCCTGAATCGGTGTCTGCCAAGTTGGCGAAATTGCTCTCTGTACGCCATTGGCAGCGTCAATAGCCTCAACAACAGAATGACTGAGCGGTTCATCTGGAATTGACGAGATGATATCGGATCTATCCGACATGTGATTCACATCGAACACCCAACCTATGAAGATTTCGTGTAGAAACCTAGAAAAGATCGCGGTGGACAAACATCGAAAGGGCCAGTCGTCGTCCTAGATGACACTGGACCCCGAAGCGGTAGTCTCGTCGCGCTTGACAGGAGAGTCTGACACCGGACAGTCAGTGTGGATCAGAGATGATCACTAACGATATCTCCTGTTTCTGTTAGTCCGTATATTCGATGATGAGGCTGATCTGGGGTTAAGCATTCTATTAGAGGGGGTTCTGTTGTTTTGAGATCTCTGAAATAGTTTGAAATAGTATCTCTTTGTATATCTAATTCCTCAGAAAGATCTGTAGCAGATGCTGGTTCTTCTTCCAGTAGTTCAATTATCTCAGATTTCCGGTCTGACCGGCGAACTCTTGATACTAGATCCCATGGCACATTAGAATCCACTGACATGAATTCGACTCCTTGCTGAAATCATAAAAATTCATCGAACCCCCGTTAAAGAGCAATAATAAGGCCAATTGGTAGCACCATAGGAACGCCAAGAGATTTCGCCATATCAGATAAACTTAGAAATCTTTAAGGGTGGAGGGTGTTGTAGATTGAATCGGTGAGACGCAGAGGTCCTGGCACTGGTTTTGCCAGGTCCTAATTAATCGGGTAATTAGAGGTTTTCATACCCCTCGAGGCCAATAGTTAGCCCCACAGTTAGCCCAATTGGAAGGGCAACTGAAGGCCGAACCATAAGATGGGATAGTAGGCCAATATTCTTGTTATAAAGAATATCTCCTTGATCCATTAGGCTGATTACTTGTCTACCGAACGTCAACTAATTGTTGATTGGTTTACTAGACTCTATTCTCTAAAATCTGGATGCAGCGCCATGCTCGACGAAATATCCTGATTCTAAATCGATTCCAAGTCACTGTTTCATAACAGATGGTCTGATTCACACCAAGGAAAATACTTATATGACGGCCGTGCATACCAGCCTACCGGATGCGCTGACGGACCTCTGCGTCTCACCAACCAGGGTCCTTGCATCCTGATCGCAATGTCCAGTCAGGACACAGAGAGACATGTGTACTCCCAGAAGCGGAGCACGAGAAGCGTCGCTGAGCAAGTAGAGATTGCCCATGCGATGTGGGTGAACGGAATCGGACCCGATCATGATGGTCTGAAAGCCAACGAGATCGAAGACGAACTCGAGCTGGACCTCGAGTACACCGCCAAGACGTCGCTCAAACACTTGGTGGACGTCAACATCGTCGAAGAGTTCACGCCATCTGGACCAAGCACACTGGTCATCGCGAGTTGGATGGACGGTGGGGACGGTGACGTCGTTAACGGTAACGTCACTGAGGCCGCCGAAGAGGGCTTGAGGGCCCTTGCAGATGAGGTTTCGACTGAGCCGTCGTCCGATGGAGAAGCCGCCGCGACAGACGGTGGAGGACTCTCGACTATCATCGCTGACGAGTTCGACCTCGTCATCGACAAGGTTGAGAACTTCCTCCGTACGACGGACCGGCCCGTCGACGTACTCAACCAGGCTGTTGAGGCTATCGAAGAGGCAGATGGCGTCGAGGTTGGTGAAGACTACGGTGAGATCGCCTTCATCAACATGCCTCATCGGTTCCGACTCACAGATCGAGCGGTCAGCCTCTACGAACAGTAGAGACTGTCCCCTCACCGCAGATTCATATTTATGGCTGAATAGTACGATCAGCGGTCTATACCACTAACAGTGCTGTCTTCGATTTCTATTTTTGAGTCTACAGAACATGAAAAACTGGGAAACAGGCATACGTACCAGCCGTATTCCAACTCAAAATGTCCTCGAGGACAGGCTTCGCGGACACATCTCGTCCGAATCTCATGCAATTCTTGAGCAGAAATACACTCCAGATTATATTGATCCCTGAACCTATAAGATACCTCAGCTGAAGAGGAGAATCTATAGAATGGACAAGAGAGGGGACTTACAACCAGGTGATCAAATTGACACCCTTTTAGATCACCAGACACAACGATTAGAGGATATTGCTAACAATGCTGTCGATATCATAAAAATAAACCTACTGATTCTTGGTGCATTTGCGCCGTTTCTTGGAACAGTATTCAGAAATGAGATATCGACTGAAGTTATATTCGAATCGCAGTTTCTACGATATGCGACTCTTTCGTGGGTGATATCAAGTATATTCTCTACCATTGTTTATCGGATTGCAAGAGGGAAATCTACCTCTCAATTCGATTTGCTTGAACAAGCGATTGTGAATGATTGGCGAGATCCTGATCTCCGAGATGAGATGCTAGATAATAGTGAAACATATGAAAAGAATGTAAATCGTTATACTGTTTTAATGGCAATGAGTGTCGGACTATCGTTAGCTACAGTCCTATTTTTTGCACTAACTATAGCAGACACAATTTTCGACCTATCTAGCACTTCTAAAAGGAACGCAGTTCTCGTGGTTCTTGGGTTCGGACTGATAACGGGCTTTGGAATTGAGATTATCCGCCTTCTTGGAAGAGGGCGATTTTGGCTCAGTTCAAAAGTTGACTGGCTTAGCTCAAAAATAGATTTTAACGTTAAGATAATAGGATTAAATACATTGGAGATAAAGGTAGGAAAAACAGAGATCACGGAGGTAGTAGAATTCTTCGTCGAGAAAGAGAATCTTTCTCCCATTCGTGCAAGACTTATAAAGTCTATACATGATCTTTTTGAATACGAACCATGGACATTTGATGACCTCTCATCAAAACTTCAGGACGAATATCCAGATATTGGTTTAACTAAAGAAATGATTGATCGACTTGTTGATGAGGGATACCTTCAGAAAATTGAATCTAGAGGACCAAGGACATATCTTGTTCATGAGAGAAGGGAGAAGATAGTAAATGACGAAGATATTGATAAAGTCGTTGGTGAGGAATTAGGTAGGGTAATTGGACATATGAAACAGGATAATGAAGTCAAAGAACTGATATCGCAATACCTTGGTACTAACCCAAGCAATGCAAAGGAAGTGTTGGTTTCTGGGACGACTCCAGAACGCATTGATAAGCTCAATACCATAATTGATTTGATTAGGAGGGAGTACCCACACAAGGAGCCGCCTGGAAAAGAATATGGGAAGATTCAATTTAGAAAATCGATGGAAAGGTACCAACTAACGCCAAAAGCATCACGGGCCTTTGCATTAGTCCTAGTTCAACAAGCGAAAGACGCACTTGCTGAAAAAGCACATATTCAGGCAACTGTTTTAGGATATAATGGATTAGAAGAGTTTATAAGGGCTCTAGTCCGTCACGAGACGCCCAGTAAAGAACTTGATATCCGAAGCCTTGGGCACCTGTTACAAACTAAAGAGATACAAGAAAAAATTAGTGATGATGATCTAGGACTGATCGGTCGATTTAGAGAAATTCGAAATAAAGCAGTACATGAGGATGCACGTCAAATTGACTCAAACGAAGTTCAGGAACTCCTATCTATAATAGAGAATATAATCTGGAAATATTCTAATTAACCGACTGATTTCATTCCATTCTACTCTTTGGATGAGTATCTGGATCTATGAGTGATATTTCCATGTCCCCTCGTCCGTTTTATTTACCTCAACTGGGTGATCATTCACGTTCCTGTTCTCATCGACCAATCCAAGCGCCCGAAGTTCGCTCTTCGGGAGCACGACACCGCCCGACGTACGATTAACTTGTGTCAACTGGTGGATTGGCATGACTACGTTGTTAACTAGTTCTGAATCTGATTAACATTGGTCTCACCAGTACAAGACTATGATATTCCAGACTGCTATCTGCTTTCTCGAGTCCGTTCTCAGGTATGGGCTCTCCTGACCCACCACATAATGATAAGAAAGACATCGACGAGGTGTATCACGACAGAAATCTACTCGCGATTAGATTCGCCACGATCGCGAACGTCACGTGGCCAGGATCAGCCGGCTACTACTGGGAGTCGACCGATGACTGAGCGGTTCGAGTTCGGATCGAAGGAGCAGCAGACGCCTTCCGCGAGGAGCACGAGCAGCACCTTTGCACCGACGACGACCGCCGGCTCAAGACCGTGGCGCTCTCGTCGGACGCTCCCAAGCGAGTCCTTGAGGAGGCGACTGTCCGAGCGGCGTCTGGTCGCGCCGACCAAGGCGCTCGAGGCGGCCAGGTCGAGCTGACCGAGCAGGAGAAAGAGCGGGTCGGCCCGTTCGAAGGCAGCAACAACTACCGGAAGGCGACGGCGGTCAAGGGCCTGATGACCGACACCGGCGTCGACGACTGGACCGCCTACTACGACCCCACTCTCAGCGTCGACGAACGCCGCGAGATCGCCAAGTGACTCCTCAAATAGTTGTTAGTGACTACCCGAGATTTCCTGCACCCTCTCTGTTCTTCCTCTGCAGGAACTCGATCGCCGATACAGCTGTTTACCTGGGACCGTGGCCGACGATGGTCACCGTATCAGCCCCTGACAATCCATGCTCGCCAGCCTCAGTTCGTTCCCATTCGAGTCGGCCTCCGGAAGTGTCTCCGTCGAATCCAGTCTCCGCTATTGGGAAGTGTAACACGAGATCGTCTCGCCCGTCACCGTTTACGTCTTCAACATGACCGTCATGTTTCGGACGTGCACCGCCACCTTCGCCAACAATATCAGGGGCACCAAACCGATACCTGACATCCTCACTTGTCGGATCGAACTCGTCTGTCTGCAGGACAGCAACTGGAATCACACCGTTGCTCTTCGGATTAATTGGATTCTTCTCACTTCCAGGCTTGATGTCGACTTCGAGGCTAGCAGGGAAGTGCGCGGCGACGTGTCCGCCGAACGTCGCAATACCCATGGTAGATGCCGCGAGTGCAGTGCTCCCTCTCAAAAAGCACCGCCGTTTGAGCAACGAGTCGTCTGTACTTTCCGTACTGGAGTGTGTGGAATTGTGGTCTGGTTGGGGTTGCATACGTCATTTGGAATTTTACCAGACATACGAATATTTACTCTGGTCCATCTGACGAATAATACCCAAAAGTCTACAGCGCCAGTGAGCCAGTCCTGATTCGTACCGGAACACGCCCATAGACGTGGCGGTGGCGTTTATCGACGATCCGTTAGTGGTCGGACGTTGTCAACGAGTTCAGATAACGTCTCGAGAGAGACCCCAGCCTGACCGAAGACGAGCGTCCGTGAGTACGACTTGCTCAAGGACCTACGACCGACCGCGAACGGCTATAGTCGGTGCCGGATATCAACGAGGCGCTCCAGCAGGGGAGTATCGCCAGATACGATAATCTTGGTAAGTGTGAACAAGATCCAATATGTGGCGCATCCAATCTATATGTATGGAACGATATGTTGATGGGTTTGTTCTTGCCGTTCCGAACGAGAACCTCGATGCGTACCGCGAAATGGCCTCCCAGGCCGGAGAACTCTGGATCGAACATGGCGCACTCGAATACGTCGAAGCAATCGGAGACGATATGGAACCCGATATGGATGGAATGCCAATGCGTCCCTTCCCTGAACTCGCTGAAGCAGGGGACGACGATACGGTAGTGTTCTCATTCATCGTGTTTGAGTCGCGGGAACACCGCGACGAAGTAAACGCGAAAGTGATGGAAGACCCCAAAATGGATCCAGAGAACTTCGACGAGGACGAGGGGATGCCGTTCGACGAAGCACGTATGACCTACGGTGGCTTCCGTTCCATCGTCAACTATGAGCGTTAATGTTTCGCAAGGATTCTCGAATCGAGATGGTCTCTTGACGCACAAAAACAATTCGCGGAGTCGACAGGCGGAGCAGGCCGAGTACCTTAGGGCTTGACTCGAGGCGATTCACTAACTTGTTCGACCGGACTCTCAGGACCTGTCTCGAGAGTCGGATCCAACCCGAGCGTAGGCATCTGCAGTCACGTCTAACTCGTTGATTGCCGTAGTAAGCGACAATGGCTCAGGGAGTTGCTCCTCGAGTTGCTGAAGTGTGTGTCTGATCTCGAGGAGCTCCTCGTGAAGGTCGTCGATGGGCGGAGTCCCGTCATCGACCGTACGTCGTTCTGGACGGCCTCCCTGATTGCCAGATTCTATATTTGGTACTGAGATATCAATCTCAACTGCTCTGTCGAAATCTGGGACATCGTGTGGACTGGGACCACCCTCGTTGCCAGTCATCGTTCGAGCACCTCGACATCGGGGTGCTTTCCAGCTAAGTTGGCGGCTGCTTTCAGAGACTCGAGATCATATAGCTCTCGCTGAACCTGGTGGTTGATTGCATCACCCGACCATCTGTGCTCACCGGGCGTATCAGCGTGAACCTCCAATCGATTCGAACAGAAGCGTCCAGCGTATCCTAACCGGTGTTGGACAGTATCTCGGCTGATGGGTACTCGAGGACGATACGACTGACGTGCGGGACGTTTATATCCCGTCAGAAGCAATCGAAACATGGCTTTCAGATCCCGGTTATGGGATGGAAGCCACGTCTCGGGTGGTGCGACACCCGGGACATTTCAACGCATGCCCCCGCGGCTACATGGGACGTAGCTTCCAACTTGATTGTAGGCTGCTAGTCACTTATAGTATAGGGATGATAACTCGAGAGAAACAAAATCGCTTTGCGCCATTTCTACCGAAATGGCAACGTCAGCTGCTCAAAATGCTTAACCTGGCCTCACCGTTTAGTTTACACCTCCGCTGGTTTCTATTCGTGGAGTGATTGGTGTGGTCGTTGTGTGGAACTATTTTTGCTGGGTTTCGTTCGACATAATCAGGCTGACCGCTCAACTTCAGCTGAGAGGGCAGTCAGATAGCCGTAGCCATTGACGAAAAACATGCTATCGGTGAAATCATGTTTTGCGGTCGACCGATGCAGAAACGCGGCAGCTGGATCATTGCCTCGTCGTCCAAAGAGTACGACATCAGGCACAAGCTCTACGTCTATTTCAGCGTACAGCCAAGACCAGTCGCTGTTAATCCTGACAGTCGTTTCACCAATAGTGACCTGCGACAACTTCGCCGTCGGCGGGTCTGGAACGCTGTCAGCCAGCCGACTACCTCCATGACTTGCTCACTTCTCAAACTGGCCTGACTAGACGGTGACCTGAAATTGAATAGGTCACTTATTAGATGAACATTCAGGGGACCGAATTAAGAAGTAATTCAATCCGTCATACTTATAATTTCAATTCAATAGTATTAGTTAAGTAGAGTATGCAAAGGAGGAATGTACAATTCACAGAAAATTCCGAGAAGCCGTTTTTTGAGTCTGGTGATATCGTCATTGACCGCGATGACGATTCGCCAAATGAGGCCATAGTCGTAAATACGCCACCAATTGAGGCCTCTGAATGGCATGTCCCAGGAAGAGGAACGCTCACAGAAGATAACCCAGACTATCCTAGCGATGACCAAGTCGTGATTGTGATCTATCGCGACACGATCGAAAAGACGTATCCGAACTATACGGGTGCAGGCGTAATCCGATCACGCCGATTAAATCAGGATAATGTGCAAACCTACGCGTTCCCATCGCTTCGTCTTCAGCAAGTCGGTGAATTAGAGCCGAAGGAGTTTTACCTTGATAGGCTTGAGCCTTCGCCATACCACGCACGAAACTTTGAGTTCACCGAAAATAAGGAGTACATCCAAGCAATTCGCGAACAAGGATATCCAGATCCACCGCCATACATACGTGATTGTGGAAATCGGTTTGAGATAATAAATGGACATAAGCGGGTCTGGGCTAGTCACATAGCTGGTCTCGAATCAATCCCATGTGAATGCATTTATGTTAGTGATGAAGTAGCTGCGAGGAAATGGATCTGGAGTCATCTTGACGACTATGAAGCTAAAGAGAAAGCAACTGCTCGTGAACGACTTCGATCTAAATTTGGTTCAAAAGCAGAACAACTTGAGACAGAGGTTCTACAACGAAAAGAAGCAGTTGTCGATGAGTAATAGCTCCACAGGATTGGCTATCCAGTCAAGTATTCACCCTTCAGACACGATATCGACGCGTCTTTGATCTCTGTCGTAATCGAATTCGAAACCGAGACACGGTCGAATCTTTGTGGGACAGTGGTTATTACAGATAACTGTTACAGACGTCTGTAACAGTATTTCATCGAACCAGTAAGGCACCTTGTCGGGGGTTGCACGCTTTGTTGAAACTGTATTTCACCCACAGTTCCGGGCGAGGATACTATCTAGAACAGGAACCTACCCTGTCCAAATCTCGAGATCGAGTTGTTCAGTGAATCCGTTTTGAGATCAAGTTTCCGGGAATCCGATATCGGAATTTTTGGTACTGGACTTACTTCTCAACCGATATTCTTGAACCACGCTTCGAAGCTGTCGGCAGGCATCAGTCGCTCGTTGTGCGAGCTTATCTTCGCTCGAAGGGTGGAGTACTCGAGTGTACCAGTCACAGGCATCAGCGGCTAGTTCGAGCCATGCGACTCGAGTGGTGACGTAGCCGTGGTGGCGGCCGGCCATCCAGATTGTTGCAATCGTCTCGAGCTGGTCTCCCGCTGTCTCACCACCACAGCTCGCAACCCATTCGCTGCGCAGTTCGCACGCTGATACGACTGTGTTGCAGAGTTCGGTATCCACCTCGAGGACGATGTGGTGATGTTGGATCTGCTGGATCTCGAGGATCATGCGTTAGTGTCGTCGATGGTGAGTCGAATCTGATCTTGATGCGATACCGTACAGGTTGTCGAGGAGTAGACTGTTGGCGTCTTGTTTTCACAGGTTAGGTTCAGACACGCGTCTCTCGATTCTTTGGATCGGTGGGATTGCTGCGTCATGATTTCCACGCAGGCACAGTATCAACGCGCCTGCACCCATCTCAGGCGTACAAAAACCGCAGAGAGATATGGTGTTACCCACCTGATCGTCACCACCGATATCGAAGCAGTTGCCTTCTGGGCGATCAACCAGCCCCGTTCGATCGATATGTCACCGATCTTGATGCAGTGGAGAAATTCGACTACGGAGAGGGGTTGTTACAGATCATCCTCATATACACGTAATGAGCAGTCTCAGATGGCGATTTAGGCGAGTGATCTCTCCCGAATGCACTGTGACGGTCAAATATAGTTGTTGATTGCACGGTCTTGAGTCGATATGTTCCAAAGTGGGTGATCCGTACTCGTCACTACGATCGAGGCGTATTGGTGAGCCTCTCCTCTCGTGGCGCATAAAAACTCCAAATGCCCCCTCTATCGATGTGTTTGGTTAGGCACGGAGTCGGTCTTGATCAGGGCGTCGTCCGACGTTCCACTCTTGTTTAGCAACTGCATCAGATATGCGTCGTAAGCGGCTCTGATGAGCAGCGTCTCGACTTCTGCGAGCGTTGGCGAAAACGAGAGGCGTGTTCGTAGGACAATTATCGACGATAGTTTGGAAATCATCGTTGTCTGACAATTCCTCAAGTGCTGCACGGACGTCCGAGACGTCAAGATCTCGAAGGTCTTCGGAGCGATAGGCAGCATCACCGACGTGAACAACAGGCCCCTCAATATCAAGAACGCGGTACTCACCTATTGGTCTAAGAGAAACTGACTCTGCCTCGATTGCAAAAGAGAGATCGAGATTTGAACCGGCAGTCACACGTTAGGAGATATATAGTACTACTCGACCTGGGCTTCGTACTCATCCCAGAGGGTATCAATATCAGTACCGGTTTCATCAGCGATGTGACGCAGTAATTGCGCCCGATTTTCGAATCGCCGAAGCTGCCCCTTAGCGCTCATATCTAACATTGGCTACACAGGGATTATAAATTGAGGGGCCACCTCTCAAATTTGACTCAAGATGACTCTACATCGTATTCCTGAAACACCGATTCAAACCCGCCAGCAACAACCTGTTGGACAAGATTGGCAAAGGCCTCACGATTCGCTGGATCTTCAACCAGTGATCGATAGGTGCTTTCGAAGTGATGGCCATGCGATGGCTGATCGGTACTCGCAGTTTCGTGGGCGGCTTCGTGCAGGAGTACCAGATACAGATCATGCATCCATACCTCTCGCTGACGACTCGAGACAGCAGAGTCAGTGATTGCGATATATGTCCGGCCGTCAGTCCAGGCATCGGCACTCGCCTCGCCATAGTAGATCTCACGATCGATCCCGAGTTCGGTAGCGAGAACACGGGCGAACAACAGATAGCGACGCTGATCAGCATTCAACTGTGACTCATCGTCGATGCAATTGTAGCCAGTCCACACGCCTTCTGCCTCCGCTCGTTCGCCGACGTCGAACGAAGACGGCAACTCGAGGTCCGCGTCATCGCGGTCAGTATACTCACGAAGCCGCTTGGTTGCTGGATCGCTTGTATCGAGAACGACATAGCCACGCTCGACGAGCTTATCCGCGCCTTTCTCGGCGCTCTCAATCCATCCGATTTCCGGGGCGGCTTGAATTCGAGTAAGACTAATCCGAGACTCATTCGCCAGCTGGAATAGCGACCGGTTAGTCCAGTCGGTGGAACTCGAGCCCGAGAACATCTGTTCGACCATCACCTCACGGCTTTCATCATCCAAGCGATCGTCTGGTACTTCGTCGTACAGTTCATCTCGAGTCTCCTCAAGCGTTTGTTCGATCCGTTCCCAGCGATCACAGCCGGACTGGATATCGTTTCGAGCGAAGTTCAGAGTGAGATTGCCCTTCGAGACAACTACTCCACTGACGCCGTACTCTCGACTCGTCGTGACGTAGAGCCCGTTGCTGTAGATCTCAAGACCCTCATGCGACGTATGCTCCAGGGCGATCACTGCATCATCCGTCTCGCGAGTAATCGAGGGTCCTGACGTCTCACTGATTGCCTCACGCGGATCGCCACGTGCTGCTGACTCCCCGTTGATGATAACATCGACGTCGGTCTGTGAGTGCACGTATGCGAACCGCTTGCGAAGGTCGCGCACATAGCGATGCCATCGGTAGCTCTCTGGATCAGGCACCTCTCCTTCGTAGTGATCGATTTCGACGAGAACGCCACCGAGGGAGTGCTCAGTCTCAACTACGTTTCCCTCTCGGCCACTGCTGTCTGCCCACGGCCCAGTCGTCCGCTGATCACGATAATCGAAATGAAGCGCTCGAGAATGACTCCAGATGCGAACGGCACCCTTTGCGATGATTGCGCCTTTCCCGATTCCCCACTCACCGATGGTCTCGTCATCGGCTCGCTGCTTCGTCCCGGCACCAAGCACTGACAAGTTGCGTTTCCCCTCGGTTGACTCGAGATCAACACCAGCACCATCGTCGACGATGATTGAGCGTTCGGGTGAGACACTAACCAGGACTCGAGTCGAGTTCGGACTGTCGATGCCGTTTTGTACGGCTTCACGAATCGCGTCAGTGAGGTCTGCCATCTGATCTTCGATGAGGTACGTCGCGACCTGCTTATCGGCAGTCATCGTGACTGTTTCATTGGATGCATTCGGATCCAGCATCTCAGTCTGCTCATCGGACTCGGACTGTTCGACTGCGAACTCCGCGAGCGTTGGCTGATCGGACATGGTGTCCACCCATCAGGCACCCGAAAAACCCCACAGCGCAACACCGAGATAGGCACCTGTATTGTAGATGGACCAGCGCCGAACAATCAGATTGCTGCTGTCGTTGATGTCAGCTCTCCTGGAAGCTGCTTCCGAAGTGTCGCTTCGACGGTTTCCTTAAATGTACTGTAGGCATCGATATCGCCCGTCTGTAGTTCAGTCGCTTGTAATTCGCCGCGACCAGCAGTAGTCCCATCCGGTGTCTCGTATGTGTATGTGTCCTTCATTTCACTATCTAAATCTGGATAGACTAGCATCCCTGGAGTTCCATATTTAGCCTGATACGCTGCAATCTGATAGAGATCATTTCGACTGGGATCTGTTCCTGTCTTCCATTTAGCGTCACCAACGAAGACGATGTCATTCGATTTGTTCACTACCCAGAAGTCAGGATACATCTGAAGGAGACCGCGGTCAGATTCAGTTTGAACTAGGTGGCCGATACTCCCGTCCTTGACCTCATAGGACTCCTTGCTGACGATGTTCCTAACAGCCCGATACACAAGTCGTTCGAAGATGGTCTCCATGTCGATTAACAGTGACTGAACACGGCGATCGTGGCCCCCTAAATCCGCTACGAATATCTGTTTGAAGATCAGTTTCGCCAGCTCTAGTGCATCTGCATAGTACTCATCGAGGCGGGTAAGCGAAACACTCTCGATATCACGAACCGACATCCGTTCATGCGAGACGTACTGTTGAAGGCGACTGTAGAAGCGATTCACATCGCTTCGAATTGCGCTCGTAGTGACGAGTGGACGCAATCGATGGAGACCGTCTAAGAGGATTTTGTTGAGTACCGTCTCAGTCGAGAGTTCATCGTATCGACACTCGAATTTCTTTGGTGCAACGCCTTGGCGCTGAAGTTGACGTTGAAGATCCAACTGCCCCCGAAGATGTTTTTCCGATGACTCCTGGACGAGATATTCTCGGTTCAGTCCTCGTTTCAGAATCGTATCAAGCTCATCGAGGTAGAGTCTGGCAACGAGATCGACAAAGGAATCTCCCATCGAAACAGCTGCATCCGTACCGCGAACGAGTTCATCGTTGATATCACCGACGTAGGCGAGATAGTGCAGTAGATTGCAGGATGCCTTCGGACGAATCTCGAGAATATTTCCAGACGGTAATCCGATGACGCCGACATGGTTAGAGACAGAGACTCGAGGCTGTCCATCACCGGCGTAAGAGACTGTAATCTCTTCAAATGACGCTAAGTGATGGAGATCTTTCTCTGGGAGATCGACCGCTTGATCGTCACGTTCGGTAATTGAAAGTCGACGACTACTACTCATCGGGGAGTGAATAGGGCTGGTCAGTGCGTTCCAACAGCTGCTTGAGTTCCTTGTTGAGCGTCTCCTCATTGAACTGCGCAATCTCTCTGTTTTGCATGTCAAAGAGCGCGCAGTGGTCCGTCTCGAACACAGACGACTGGAGCCGACCAAGCTCCTCGAAATAGTACTCTTCTAACAGCGGCAGGATATTGTAGTACCACGCATCGCGTACTTCTTTGACCGAATCCAATCCAAGTAGGTAGGAGTGGCCAACTCGCTTTCCCTTCCCGAGCTCACCTGAATCCAAAATATTTGCATTCATGACTTGGAGCGCTTGAATAGAGTTCTCGAGGATCTCCCTGAATGAGAGCTGTTCGTCGACGAAATCACTGAGTCCAGATTGGAGATCATACTCTGTAGCGAACACATCGTAATTGGGTGGGAACGACAGGAAACTAAACCGACGACGAAGCGCTGCATCGATTAGTGCGATCGAGCGATCGGCAGTATTCATCGTTCCAATGACGTAGAGATTTGGCGGAACACCGAACTCATCGCCCGAGTGTGCTAGTTCGACAGTCACCTCTTCTTCGGCACCAAGCCGCTTGTTTTGCTCTAACTGCGTGATGGTCTCGCCGAAGATCTTTGCAAGGTTCCCACGGTTGATCTCGTCGATAATAAGAATGTATGGTGGTGCGTCTGCTGGATCGTCGGCATCGTTGTAAGCTCGCTCTGCATCGCGACAGATCCGTTTGAAGATCCCATCTTCAATATCGTAGGTCACCGTCCCTGACTCGTCTTGTTTCGCAGTGAGTCCCTCGAGGAAGTCCTCATAGTTGAACGAGGGGTGGAACGTAACAATTCGGAGTTGGTCCTCCGTTGGCTGATCCAGTTTTTCGTTCAGCCACCAGTGGGCGAATTTTCGAGCAGTATGCGTTTTCCCTGTTCCTGGCGGACCATGGAGAATGACCTGTCCCGTCGACTCTAACTGGGAGGCTATCTCATCTGCTCGATTTGGCTGCGGTTCTGGACTCAGGACATCGATCTCGGACCGATCGTATTCTCGGGAAGTAACACGCGAAGAGAGGATCTGCAAAATCCAGTAGACCAGTTCACGGTTCTCGTCTTTTTCTACGTGGAGATTGACTAAGACACTGACGACGGGGAAATCCTTCTCGCGAAGCTGTTGTGACTTCTCTTTCAGCGTTTCATGAGGAATGCGATTCTGCTTGAGCGCCTTGATTTCAGATTCAATTGTACTCGTAGACTTCTCGTTGATCGACGTCTCGAGGTCAAGTTCATCGACGTCACCAGTGACGTATAGCTCGTCAAATTCTACGATATTTCGATACTCAATGTTCTGATGGAATTCGTTCCACCACCACGATTCGTTTTTTGTCCTCTTATTCGAAACAATGCCACAGCCAATCAATCCTTTCCCCGAAGTCTGGAGCTCGTCGTTTTTCGTCTCTTGAGTCACATAGAGGAGAATGAGATCGCCGCGATCGATTTTATTGAAGTCATCTTTCTGTGAGTCCGTAAATTGGATCGCGCCATGCTGAAGGATCGTGGGGTAATCATCGCTATGGGACGTGAACCGCCAGACAGTGATTTCTTCTTGCTGATTTTCGAGATACTCCGCGACCGGGAACGATTCGGACGTCTCTGGTGTGTCTTCACCTGCTTTACTAGTAGTGTCATCTTCAGCGGACTCAAAATCAGTCCGCTGCAAGTTGAGAAACTTCACATGGTTCATATTCACGGAGAGATCCAACGCAGACTGAAGATCGCGAACCAGGACCACGAACAGGGTCTCAACTGGTGACAGGTCTCCGACAGAGCCAGTTCCGAGCTCAGATTGAAGATCTTCAAGGTTCGATTTGATATCATCGTAGAGCGCTTCGATCTGATCAAACACAAACAGCTCCTCGGAGGTTGGCTCTGAGTTCGGGCCAAAGCCACGGAGTGCAGACGTCCATTGAGATACAATGCTGCGAGTGAGATGCGTCGTTAGCCAGTTCTCGTAGTCCTCTTGCTCTAGCTTTGCGAGGATAGCGTCTGTGGCTGCGCTAATACCATCGTACGTATCTGACTCCTCGCTTACCGGGTCGTCATCGGCTATGTACGCTTGATAGGCATCAACAAGCGTTTGGAGATCCCGAGCAGTCTGATTAGTGGGAGGTATCTCACCGAGCTCGTACCGCTTGTAGAAAATCGTCCCTGGTCCATATAGCCGATTGCGATTCGAAGCATGAGGAAACTCGAGTTCACCGGCAGTAAACCCATCAGGCTGAATCTCTTGTCGGATGTCCCTAGCAGTTTCTCTCAACTGCTGGCGAGCAGCTTTTGTCCCTACTTCGTTCTTGAGTTCGGTCACCCCTTGGTTTAATGTCAAGGTGACACGGTCTTCTTGAGGTTCAAACAAATAGACAATGTAGGTCCCTTCCTGGATGCGACTTGTCTCTCGCTGATCGAGCACAGCAATCCATGGGATTGACGTCCATCGTCCCTTGCCAGCTGAGGCTTTGACGACTAAATTCTCCATATCGAGTAGCTCCCGTATTTGCTGCGGAATTCGCTTTTCAATATCAGTCCGCGTTTCGTGGTCAGTGATGCCCTGGCCGATTAACTCAGTTGGATACTCGGCGACGACACGGTGAAGTAATTCTGAAAAATCTGGAGAGGGTGAAGACATAACCCCAGGTATCGATGGGACCAAGTTAAAAGTGATTGTACTGGAAATTTGAGATGAGAGATTAAGAGTGAGTTCAGTACGAGTAGTTGGGGGAAACTAGACGTCAGCTGCTCTTCGAATTCACCTATTCCAAAGATCGTGATTGTTTGTTTTGTAGTCTGTATTCGATTGTTCTTTGTATTTGTATGCTATCATTGATATTACTTAGCAGTCCCCTGGTTTCAGGTTTAACGCTTGTTATAATTGGTGTGCTGTACTTTTGGATGGGTAGATTCACTTCAATCGGTCTGTCGAGGGTTACATCAAGCAATCCTTGTTACAAAGGACCAAATGTAATGCGGAGGTCCAAGATCCATTTCACACAATAGGGTAAGGCAACAACTCAAGCGCTTTTCTGCTACTATAACAAATTATATGTGACTTCATGATACTGCATGGCATATTCATATGAAATTGAGAGATCTCGCTGACAAGAACTGGAACAGCTACGAGCAGAAACGGTTTCTCAAAGATGACCCGAAGGAGAAAACAGAATCATTCGACCCAGAGACGTTCAAACATGATGGATTTGAAGATCGGGAGAAATATCTCGAGACATACGTTCCAGCGCTGGCAGCCGACGAACGATTGGATGTAGAACTCAATAACTTCACGCCGCCACGGCTCAGCTCGATTAATGATTCTTCGTACCAAGCATTGGTAATTCGATATGGGATCCTCCGGACGCTGATTCAACAGTTAGACTATAGCATGGAAAAGGAGGAACTGCTTGAGGCTGTCCAATCCTGGCAACAACGGATCATCGATGACTTCTCCGAGGATGACTTTGCTGAGGATGACGAGTTGCTTCATCTTGCGAAGGCTGCTGTTGACTATGGTTCAGATGTCTACGATGCCGAACTTCACATGGTTTACAGCTACTTTGAACTCCACAATCGAGCCAGGAACAAGAAACACGAATATTATACCTGGTTAGACTTCTTCAAGCGGCTTTCTGCAATCGACCGGTTTCCCAAGGTGTCTCGATCTGAAAAACCAGAACATGCACTGGATACAATCGAAAAGGGCTTATGGTCGCTTCAAGAGCAAGCGATCGTCTATGAAGTCAATACAGAGGACGTAAATGAACTGGTCGGGATTCCAGAGGATTATGCTGATTTCATCCGTGATTGGCTGTACTACGAGATGTCAGAGGACAATTATCGCCAGATGCTCGAGGCGCTCGACTATTTTGACCGGCAACAAACGCTTGTCGATGCTCGAGATACCTTCGGCGTCGATACAAAGACACAAGGCCTGAACGAAAAACGTCGTGAGAGCCTTGTCAAGGCCGGTGTCTTCCCAAGTGAACTCCTCGCAGAAGCATTGACTAAAGAGGAATTGAAAGAGATTGTTGATGAATATGGGTTGGACGCCCACAAGCAGAAAACTGACGAGATGATCGAGAAGACCATCGAATATTTCGAACAATCACAAAAGCAAGTCAGCGATACTGAGGAGGCTAACGCTGAACTCTATCTGCAGTGCTACGAGGATATTTCCGATGGGAACGTTGAGCGAATTCCGCCGCAACTGCAACAAGTCATCGATGAAGATGATCCATCAACGAAGTTGGATATCCTCTTCGAAGAAGCGACTGCCGAAATCTTTACAGAGATCTTCAATATTGATGGGACGGAGCTGTTAGGCCAGCAAGCAACCGGGATCGTCGCAGACGGGGAGATTGTGCAGGATGGCAGATGGCTTCTCTGGGACAATAAGCGCCGAACAAACAAATTCAAGCTGGATAGTAATACACAGAGTAAGATTAAGAACTACATTGACACAAAAAGCCAACAACACGATGTCGAGTGGTTCTTGATTATAGCGCCGGATTTCACAGAGCGGGCTAAACAAAATGCAAAGAAACTCGAGATGCAGGTCGGCGGTATTGACATTCGATTAGTAAAAGCAGCTGACTTCAAGCAGCTCGCGGAGTACTGGCAAGAAACGTATGGCAGAGATGATCAAGAGCTTCCACTATCCGTTTTCTACGGGTCTGAGGTCTTAGAGCTCGAGATTGCAAAAGAGGCCCTCAATAGAGAGTTTTCATAATTCCACTCATCTAATCGGATCTGCTATTCGAGTTTCTCACCACAATGAGGGCAGTATGTAGGTCCATCATCGTCGCCTGCTGCTGCCGCTTGTTCGATAAACCCGGATGCAAGAATCGACGCTGGGAGCGCGAATAGTCCGATCCCGAGTACTGCAACAATGGCACCAACGAACTTCCCTAGTGGTGTGATCGGATGGACATCCCCGTAGCCGACAGTCGTCAACGTGGCAACTCCCCACCAGAACGCTGCTGGGATCGACGAAAACGCCTCTGGTTGGTGCTGGTGCTCAATGTAGTACATTACACTTGAGGCGATGACAAGCAGGAGGCCGTTTGCGAACACAGCGATTACCAGCTTCTCCTTCTTCTGTCGAATTACTGCGCCGAATGCTTGCATTGCCGACGAGTACCGCGCGAGCTTCAGTAATCGAAATAACCGGACGAGTCGCAGTGCACGGAGGAATCGAAGCTCCCCTTGGACACCACCGATCGTCAAGTAAAACGGTAAAATCGCTAGTAGGTCAATGATCAATAATGGCCGTGACGCAAATTTGAGACGGCCTGTGATCGGCCCCTGGTACTCGGAGTCATCAACAGCAGACCAAATACGAGCGATATACTCGATAGAAAAGACAACCACTGAAAACAGTTCAAACCAATAGAAAAAGTCCGCATAGGCCGTGCCAAGCGCATCAACTGTCTCGAGAATGACCGCCGCAACGTTCGCGGCGATAAGCGACATGATGAACCAGTCGATATAGTGGCCGATTCGGCCGCCAGTCTTGGGATTGAAGAGTTCGTTAGTCTGGCGTCGGAGCCGTCCATATGGTCGCGTCGACATTCACGTTTGTGTGCCTTACCAATACAATACAATATATCCACCGACAATTGAGCTGTTCATGATCAATTTCGGACTTGTGGAGTGAGGAAAATGGGGTGCTGAATAACACGAATAGAACAGGTAGCAGTGATACTACTGCAATCAATGAGATAGAGCAGATAGATCAAATACAAGCTTTGTATCTGACTCGAGTATCCCGTTGATTCGAGTTTCTGAAAATCCCTGATGTCTAACCTCGATTCTCGCTGACTCGATCTCCTGTAAGTAACAGATCACCTCGATTCGTTTTTCCCTATCAACTAAGTGGTATGGATGGTTCGAGATGATATATGACTCTCCGTACCGACGGGAGGGGTAGTTCTCTACCGTCGCTCAACTCGACATTTTCTCACGAAGAGGTGTCGATGGGTCTCACTAGATGCGGGCTTCTCGTGGATAGAGCAGAGACACTTGCTCGGCTGTACGCTCGACATCGGGACTGGACGGTTGTCGAAGAGGAGTGGATCGAAGAGCGATTCGACGAACGAAGTACACGTGAGAGCTCAAAGGGTATCTACCGGGCACTCAGTTCGCGGTTCAAGACTGCCGGTAGTGAGCTGCCGTCTATCGTTCAACTGCCCTCCGTGTTAGACTTGTGTGAAACGGTACGCGACAAAGCGCAGGTGTTGTACTTCTATTTACTGGAGGACGATCCTCTTGTGAAGTATGCCGTTCACCGATACGTTGATCGGCTTCAGGAGTCCGGTGTCGACGGATTGGATTTCGAGCAGGAGACTATTGAGCGTCTTCTAAACGAGTTCCACTACGACGATGGGGGCGAGTTCGACTATGCAGAATCGACGACGCGTCGATGGGGAGAAGGGTTCCGGTCGGTGATGAGAGAGATCGGTGTTCTTGACACACAACAGGCCCTTCAAGGACAAATCCCCAACCTCGGAACGACGCCTCTACTCGTCGCGTCAGGCTACTCATGGGAGACCCACGGGGATGACTGGCTCTCCCAGCCGACCGGCTGGCTCTATCTCTTTCAGCCGGAACAGTACTGGGACTCCTTGGCCGAACGAGTGAGCGACGATCCGAACTGGGAAGCGAGCGGGATTCACGGTGAACTGAGATTCCAGCCAGTCGACGACGCATACGACTGGGCCGAACCATGGGAGGGCGAAGTATGACCGACGAGAGCTGGTTCGCTGCCGATGTTGGGAGCGATTTCGAGGAGTCCGTCCGCATTGACCGCGAGGATGACGGTCGCGATCATCGATTGGAATCGATCGACACCTACCACGTGACAGAGGAGTCCGAGGACTTCATGTCTGACTTCTTCTCGCGCCTGCTCGGCCGTTCTGAGGATATGCGGTCGGGGGCGAACTACTGGCTCTACGGATACTACGGGAGCGGAAAGAGTCACCTCCTTAGCGTACTCCGCGGGCTTCTGGATAGCGAATGGCTTCGACAGCGAGACGATGTCTGGGAACAGCTAACCGACGGTCGTGAACTAGACACGCTCGAGTCCACGTGGTCATCGATCCATGATGAATACGAGGTCATCCCGATCTCGGTGAACCTCCTAAAGCATCAGGGTCAGAAGAAACTGAGCTTCAGCGAGATCGTCCTCCGAAGCGCTCACACGTCGGAACGACTCACTGGTACGGAGGGAGGGCTCTCGTCGCAACTCGACGTTGCATTCTTCGAGGACTGGTACCGGACGACCGACGCGTGGGATGACCGGACTGCCAACACCCAAACGGCACTCCAGAGTACGGTTGACAGCCCCGAGAAGTACGACTGGGAGGACGTTCAGCAGTACAACGCTCTCGCAGACGCCGTTCTTCCCACACTCTTCAAGCAGGAGACCGGCACGGAGGATGGTCTAGACGACTTGATGCCGTCCGATCTCGACCCTCAAGCGATGGTCGAGCGCCTCGAACAGTTACGGAGCGATCGCGAAGAGGAACTCGGTCATCCGGTCAAGCTCGTGCTGTTGCTCGACGAGGTCAGTCTCTTCATCGGGACGGATTTCGACCGACTCACCGAGTTGCAGACGCTCGCAGAGAGCGTCGACGAGACTGGTGACGGCGACATCCAGCTGGTGGCAACAGCACAGGCCAAAATCGAGGACGTCCAGCCGCAGTTTGCGGCTCGCGGGGCCGACTTCAGCATCGTCAAGGATCGGTTCCCGCACCGGTTTGGCCTTCCGAGCCGACACGTCGGTGAAATCTCGACCCAACGGTTACTCAAAAAGTCGGAAGCCGGAAGGGAGGACACGGAACGCGTCCTCGACCGAACCAGCAATGAGCCTGAGACACTGCTCGTATACTCGGGCATCGAACAGAACACCGAACCCCCGCTCGACGACATCGACCGCGAGCACCTCGTCGAGTTCTATCCGTTCCTCCCGTATCAGCCACCGCTGTTCCTCGAAATCCTCTCGAACCTCCGGCAGGAAGCACATGATCCGGCGAAGTCGATCTTCTCGGGAACTGCGCGGGCTATTCTGGCTCTCGTTCACGGACTTCTCCAAGAGTGGATAGAGGCCGGCGAAGAGGCCCACGTAATCTCGCTGGTCGACTTCTACGATCTCATCGAACCGGAGCTCGATGACATTACGCCACAGGACGTGGGTGTCATCGAGGAGATCGAGGAACAACACGAGGCAGGGGAACTGGAGGAGATCGACGTGGATGTCGCGAAGGCCGTGCTCCTCCTCCAACACATCCCGGACACCATTCCGATGTCTGAGCGGAACCTCGCAGTCGCCGTGTTGAGCGACCTCGACGGCCCGACTCAGTTCCAGATGGAGAACCGCGTCGAGGACTCGCTTCAACGGCTCCGGAAGTTCATCCGACCGACACACGACGAAACCGGGCCGAAGTACGCGTTCACTCATCCGGAAGAGCGCGAGATCATCGAAGCCTCTGAGCAAAACCTCGACAACCCGGACTGGCAGTCCATCATCGAAGCCGTAGACGGGTATCTCTGGGAGGACATCGTGCGCGACCTTTCACTTCCGACGTCGGCCGAGTATGGAGATACCGGCGAACAGTATCCTGTACGGTACGAATTCAGTATTGACGGAATCGAACTTGATACGACGGTTGATGAAGAGGACGCCCTCGATGTCGAGGTCGCTGTCGAAGGGATTTCTCCCGCTACAGCAGACATCGACTACGACGGCGATCCGCTCGAATGGACGATCGGACAGGACGGACTCGACGATCTCCGAGATAGCCTTATCGAGTGGTGGTCTCTCAGAGATCCAGTCGGAGACCACACGCTTCCACAGTCCGTCGAGCGTGATCTTTCAGATCGGGCAACTCGCGTCCAGAGCAAACTTGTCGAGGCGCTCAAGAGCGGGACGTTCGATGTCAAGGACCGCGGCGATCAGATCGGGGGCATGGTCTCGGGAGTCGAAGAGTATCTCGACGTCAACTACCCCGACGACTTCCACCCCGTAATGCTGCAGGTAAGCGACGAGCACTTACAGGAACTCCGAGGACTCTCCGCACAAGATCCGCTACCCACGTGGGCCCAGCAGATCGATGTTGCGACGGAAGACCCAGAAACGCACGGTGGTTCGATCCAGAACAACGTGCGCGCCTTCACTGGCCGACAGTTGAAGCAACGTGGCGGGAACCTCGCGATGGCCACGATCCTCGACGGAATCGTCAAAAAGAAGCCGATCTATGAGGACGCTCGCCCCGCACTGTGTGCGATTATCTGGGGCCTCTGCCGGAAGGGTGACTTCCTGCCCGTTGACGAGACGGGAGACTCCCTCGAACTCGACGCCGTCATCGATCTGAACAAACTGACGACGACGCGTCTCAAGATCGCGGGGAGTGGCGGTGTGCGAGGCATTCTTCGCGAGGGTGGGTTCATCGACTCGACGGAGACTATTCCGGACGGAATCGTCAGGCTCCAGTCCGCGAACGACACACTCGCGGGTCGACTCGGTAGTCTCGTGGAAGACGTCAGGCTGGTCGTCGAGAGTGACATCCAAACGCCAACCGTTCGCAACCTCCTCGAGTCGTTCGTGGAGGCGCTCGAAGCCGAGCAACAGAGCGCGATCGACCGAAGAGAGGCCGTTAAATCACGCGACACCGACTGGGAGGAAGTTGTTGAAGCAACCAACGAGGCCCGGGAATGGTATGACGATGCCGAGGAAGTGTGGAGCTTGCGACTTCCCGCGCTCACACGAATCGATGCGCAGCTAACTCTCGCCCAGCAGTCGTACGACTGGCTGACCGAGGAGTGCGAAACGGCCAGCCAGACGCTTCGCGAGAGCATCGACGGCTACGAGGGCGAATGGTGGACACACGATGGCTGGGATCGATTCAACGACGCCCAAACCACCTCACCGGCACTCGACGATGCGATTGAGACGGCGTGGGATTCGTTCCAAGAGGAAACCGAGATCAACGCATTCGTCGACGAGTTACAGGAGCATCCGTGGATCCTTCCCGCAAGCGAGTTTGGGTCGAACGTTCGGCCGGCCTTCGAGAGCAAATACATTACACCGCTCCGTCGCGCCGCATCGTGGTACGAGGACGTCTCAAATGCGGTGTCGACGGTGACTGGTGGAACGACCAACACCGAGGCTGACGACTTCATTCGAGCGACGAACACACTGCTAGACAGCGAACCCCTCGCTGTGGTTGCCGGTAGCGACATCGACGAATTACGAGATACGTTCGAGGAGCTACAGACACTCGTTGGAGATCAATCTCCCACAGACATCACGGCAATTGGAGTTCTCCCGTCGGATCGGGAATCACTGGACTCCGAACTGGAACGGCTCGTCGAACACCATGACATCAGTATCGAGCGGACTGAGACGGGGGTAATCATCCGATGACGACCAAACGTCCCTTCCACGACTTCACAGAACGGCTCGCACAGTTCGCCGACGGGCGACGCGGCATCCGAAACCCGTTCGTGATCGTTCCCGTCCAGCCAAAATACGAGCGACGGGTCGCCGAACGACTCACCGAGTGGGCAGCGAACCCGCATCGTACCGAGGACTTCCCGGATGACGGAACCGTTCAAGTCCTCCGGCTGGACGAGCTGTTCGTCGAAACCGATGTCTTCGAACTAGCGGTCGATCTTGGCGAGAACAATCAACCAGCGACGATCACCGAAACGATGCAAGACCGATTAGCGGAAGAACTCGTCGCGGTTATGGTCGAGAAAATCGAGGCGCCAGCTCAGCAGCGACACGTCGTCCTCCTCACGCATCTTGGGAGCCTCTACCCGTTCACGCGTGCCTCGGAACTCCTCGACGAACTCGATCGTCGCAACGTCCAGTCTACGATCGGCATTCCGTTCCCCGGAGACATCGTCGGTGGGAAACTGAGCTTCTTCGGCGAGGAATCACGCAACTACTACCCGGCCCACCAGATCGAGGGCCGAATTGAGGGGGTGCATCTCCAATGAGTGAAACACACATTCACGACATCTTCCAGCAGTCACCGACCCGCGAACTCGAGGAAGTTCAGAAGGTCAATGCCCGAGCGCAAGCTGAAAACGACGTCCGCGAGTTCTACGAGACTGATAGCGCACGCGACGTGCTCACTACACTCGGGAACCTTGTCGATAAGTATCCACACGAGGAACCGCGCTTCCTCTACATCTCCGCGACGTTTGGGTCAGGGAAGACACACCTTCTGAAACTCATCGGGTTCGCTGCCGACACCGAATCGGAGTTTGCCGATCTCGGCGAAGAGCTGGCGAACAGATGGCCGGGCTTCCAGTCATTCCGACAGAGCGTCGCGAACTCTCACGTCGACCGGCTGAAACCCGTCTTCCTGAACCTCCTCAACCGGGACGCATCACAGGAACCGCCGCTCCCGTACCTCATCTACGAGGCGATCGGCCGCGAACTCGGGTATCCGACCGATCCAAATTGGCTGCTCGAGTGGACGTGGCAGCTCGATATGAACCATGGGGACTGCTGGGAGCGACTACAGGAAGTCGAGTACGACGGACAGACGTTCGAGGATGTGTACGAAGAACGGGCGTCGCTACGGAGCTGGCTCTACGAAGCTGTTCCGACCCTCGAGGACTCACCGTTCTCGTCTCGGGAGGAGGTCAAGCAGTCGATCGACAACGCCATTGAGGAGGTCGACCCCGACGAGTTTGACCCGGACGAACTTGTCGACCGCGTCGAAGCGGCTCAAGAGTCGCTGAGCACGCCGGAGACCAAGACGGAGTTGCTGATCGGGCTCGACGAGGTGGCGCTGTTCATCGGCGATGGCCGCCATCGCTACAGAGAGTTCCAAGAGACGATGGAAGCGCTGACAGAGTTGGGTGTCGGGCCCAACCCGCCGGTCATCGGGACTGGACAGTATCCGATCGGGCGTATCCACGGCGAGTTCGACGATACGGAAGTTACGGAGCAACCGTGGTACGGTGCTCAAGAACCGCTCGAGGGAGCCGACACCGAGATCATCGTCCGGAAGCGGTGGCTGCAGAAGGACACCGAGGGTGGAGAGGCCGTCGAGTCCGTGCTTCGGGAGATGCCCGACCTGACGCTCGACGCATACTCCGATATTGCCGGGGCCGACCCGGACGCGGTCGAGTCGTACCCGTTCCGCGAGTACGATCTCGGGTTGCTCCGGACGGTGATTCAGCAACTGATGCCGCGTGGACGCGTGACCGAAGAAGAGTACGTGCAGGGTCGGGCGTTGCTCATCCTCGTCCGCTCGCTGTTCACGCGGTTCGAGTGGGGAGACAAGCAGGTCGGTGCCCTCGTCACATGGGACGAGTTGTACGATCTGCTGGTCGAAGAGACGACCTACATCCCGCTATGGGTACAGGAGATGGTCGAGAACAAACTCATCCCCTCGGCCGGGGGCGACGAGGATGTGTTCTCCGTCCGCGTTGCGAAGGCGCTATACCTGTTGAATCAAGTTCGTTCCGAGGTGCCGTCAACGCCGGCGAACCTCGCCCGACTGATGGTCAAGTCAACTGACGAGTCGTTCGAATCCACCAGGGGCGATGTCAAATCGGCGTTGTCTGACCTCCTCGAGGATCGGAAGGTACTGACGGAGACAAACGACCGCGGCGACGAGGAGTACCTGTTGGTCTCCGAGGAGCAGGAGGACATCCTGACGCGGGCGAAGACTCGCGCACAGCAGATCCCATCGCATCGACTTTCGGCCAAGTTAGAGAACTCCCTTCGGGAGGGAAGCGACCTCCTGCTCTCTGAGGGCAGTCGACACGAGGTCGATCTCGAGGGAGAGCGCAAAGTCCCACTCCGGTTCGGCTACTCTGTCCTCGACCCTATCGAACAAGCACCGACGCCGGAGTTTGACGCCGTTCGTGTGCGGTTGGTCGCTGGCCGAGGCGATGAGGTTAGTGATCAGGTTGATGCGTGGCAGTCGACGAACGAAGGGCGGGATGGGGGCGAACACGTCCTCGTCGCCGTCGATCTACAGGGATCGACGATCGATCGCCTGCGGGACGTGATGGGTATGCAGGAAGTTCTCTCAGAGGAGACGGAAACGTATCCGGACCTGGAGTCCGACCACCGCGACGAACAGCGGGCACTCGAGTCGACGATTCGTGAGCAACTCGAAGATGCGGATGTCTACATCCGAACAGGCGGGACGAGAGGACGATATGGGGACGTGTTCGAGCAGGTCGTGGAAACGCAAGTCAAGTCCGTGTTCAGCGAGACGCGCTTCGTCCTGACTAACGGAATCACGGAAGTTGAGGACGCCAAGCAGATGGCGCGGTTCTTCCGCGGCGTCGATGACTGGCCGCTCTCGAGCGAGGACGCTGTCACACTCGGTGTGGATACTGACCGGGCAGAACTCGCCGACGGCCGATGTCAGGAGTTTCTCGACGAGTACGAGGACACCCAGTCGCTTCGCGCCGAAGACCTTCTTACCCAGACCGTCCAGCGCGGGGGCACGTATCGCGGGACACCGCAGGAATCGATCTCGGCACTATTGATCACGCTCGCAACGGCCAACAAAATCGCGCTGCGCCGTGACGACGAGTACATTACCGAACCAGACGAGATCGGGCGAGCGGTCAGAAACAAGACGAACCTGACCGACGTACAGATTCGCTTCGAGTCGATCGGCGATACCGATCCAGAGCAGATTCGGGAAACCGTCGAGACGCTGATCGACAAGGAGACAGAGGGAACCGATCCCGACGCGTGGCTCTCTGAGTTAGCAGAATGGGTGGACGAGAACAGTGTGCTGGTGAAACGCATATTACGAGGCGTCAGCAGGGAGTTCGGCGAAGGCGCTTCGCTGGACGAACTCGAGACGGCTCTCCAGCCCGCACTCGGCGGCGAATCTCTCGAAACGGACGATTTCGCAGCCGACGAGATCGAACGGCAGTCCGAGCGCTTCGCTCGGGCAAGAGGGCTCTTCCGATCGGTCGAGGATGGCGACTCTCTCTGGGAGCAGTTCAGCCAGCGGACGACGGAGATGCAGCGACTCTACCCCGGTTCGGACATCACGGGGGAGATGCAAGCGATCGTCGGTGGGGACGAAGTGCCAGATGCCGACCGGCTTCGAGCGACGATCGACGAAGCCGACGCCCACAGACGAACCGTCGTCCGCGAGCAGTACGAACGCATCACGGGAGAGTCGCCGCCGGACGAGGAGCCCGAGAGCGTGGTTTCCAGTCTCGCGACGTGGCTCTACACTCACGATGGGAGCAGCAAGGAAACTGCCGACCACGTCGTCGTCGAATTCGACGGTGTAACCATCGACGATCTCTACGATCTCTTCGAGACGGCGTGGAACGGTGGCTCGTTCTCGGAGGAAGACCTCGTCGACCCGACGGTCGTTCAGCAAGCCAAGCGGTACGAACGGGCACGGCGCCTCCTCGAAGCATCCGGTAGCGAGGCCTCGCTCTGGTCGCAGCTTCGGGAGGCATCGGAACGGCTGGAAGAAGAATATCCGAACCACCCAGTCACGACCGATGTGAGCGAGATGCTCAGTTGGTCGCAGCCGCCGAGTGTCGGGGAGGTAGAACAGCTCCTCGATGACGCGGAGAACCCCTTCGAGGTAGACGAGCGACTCGAGGAACTCGCCAGCGAACTGCAGTCCGAGTATCCCGACCACGATCTCACCCAAGAGATCGTCGATGCAGTAGAGGGAACCAGCCCGCCGAGTGAGGAACACGTGGGTGAATTGATCGAAGATGCCGAGCAGTTGCTCGACGGTGTTGACGAGCAGCTGCGGCGGATTCGGGAGACCATGGATGAACTACCAGATGGGTCTGTTATGATGATCGAGCCGCTCGACTGACGCCCTACCGTTATATAAGGATGCCTAGAGAGACGATGGTCGATCTTGAAGATAACTCGGTCGTGTTGGTCAAGTCTCTCGATTGATACATGTGGCAATATTTTCCTTATTGGAAAAAATATCATGGACTTCGTCGACAGTTCGGCTGGCGTACCGTGTTCAATTGGGGCATGGGGTCTTAGAACAATTATTCTAATGCACTCTGCTTGATGCGCTCTTCTAACGCTGTGAATGCATCCTTATCCTCTTTCCGCGTCCGACCGCCTGTAATCACCACCTTACCACTTCCGAACACAAGTAACACACAGTTCGTCCCATCAGGGCGATACACCAGTCCTGGGAACTGCTCAGGTTCGTACTCCACATCTTCAATTCCAAGCTCAATCGTTAACGCGTTCAAATCCACCTCGTGTCCTAAATTGCCGACCGCAACCACATTCTTAATCTCTAACTCTGCTGCGTCCACTTCGACACCCATCTCCTCCAACAACCCCAAGAACCGCTCGTTCACCGCGTACATTATCTCAAACTCATCCCCACCACGCAGAATATACTTCCCAGACGTATAGAGAATCACCAGTTCCCCATCCTCTTCGAAGCGAAAGAACGATGCGTTGAACTTTGGGTCGTAGTTGGAAACGGGTAGGGGCGCGTCCGCAGCCAACACCTCGATGTCTACCTCACTCTGAAGATTCCCAAGACCAACGATATTCACAACCTTGATACCAGCCATTACTCATGCATTGAGGGGCATAACTGGTAGACTTTACTTCATCAAATTACAATCGCTTCTCTGTCACTTTTTCGATGGACAATCTTCAAAACACCTCCGTGGGTTTTGAATATACATCGGCTGACTCTCATATGGAAGGGAATTCTGCGACACAACGCAAGGCCCAGCTCGACAAGGAAGAACGTGAGCATCTCGAGGACGTCGTCACCGAGATGCGTGACCGCGTCGAGGCGAACGTTCGTTACCAACTTGAGGACGAGTACGCCCTCGACAAGAAGCCAAACGACGACGCGTCCCTGAGCGAGGAGCAAGAAGACCTCGTTGAGGCGATTGAACTCGAAGCCGTCGACGGCAACGACTGGGAAGACGGTTACGAGGAGTACATTACCGGTGTCGGGTACACCATCGTCAATCGGCTGGCTGCGCTCCGTTGTATGGAGGTTCGCGGATTCATTGACGACGAGGTTACTGCCTTCCGCGACGATGGACTCACGCCAGCAGCAGACCGGCTGGTCACGGAGGAGTTCATGCTCGAGGAGGAGGCTGTCCTCGAAGCCTACCGAAACGCGTGCGACGACCTCGCCGAGGAGATCGAGATTCTCTTCGACCGCTCGACCGCCTACAGCCTGATCGACCCCGATGACGACACGTTCGAAGACCTCTGTGGAATGCTCGACGAAGTATCCGACGAGGTCTGGCGGGCCGACGACGTGCTCGGCTGGGTCTATGAGTACTACAACGTCAAACTTCTCGACGATCTCCGCCGGAAGGGTGACCGGGAAGGTCTGGAGCCCGAGGACGTACCGGCGGCGAACCAGTTCTACACCCCGCATTGGGTTGTCCGGATGCTCACCGACAACTCGCTGGGCAAGCTCTATCTTGAAGACAGAGGCGACCTGCAGGAAACCGTCGAGAGACAGGACTCGCTGACACCTAACGAGCGCAAGAACCGTCCTCTCTCTCCTGATGACGCTCCAGACATCGCTGACTTCTGCACCTATCTCGTCCCATCCGAAGAGGAAGGCGAACCACCGGAGTTCGACGGCCCTGAGGACATCCGCGTCATCGACCCTGCCTGTGGCAGCGGTCACTTCCTGCTATACGCGTTCGACGTATTGGAGCGCATCTGGCGAGCAGAAACTAATCTCGACCCTGCAGAGATCCCTCACAAGATTCTCTGCAATAACCTCTATGGTGTCGACCTCGATATGCGGGCCTGTCAACTCGCTGCGTTCAATCTCTATCTAAAGGGCCGTACGCGTGCCGAAGCTGAAGGAGCTGATGGCTTCGATATGCCGGAGGTTGGCATCGTCTGTGCCGACGCGAAAATAGCCGATGTCGAAGGCGTCGAGGCGGTTTTCGAGGAAGTTATCTCGAGTAGTTCGAGTATTGAGGGTGCTCTGAGTGAGGACGAAGTTCGTGAAGCGTTAGAAAGTATTCTCGGAGCATTCGAAGATGTCCACGGGCTCGGTAGCCTCCTCGATGTTCGGGGAACCATCGGTGAGATGTTTAGCGATGATGAAGGTGGCTTGCAGTTAACCTTCGATGACGAGTTCTCTGCGGACTACACTCTGAGCAGTTTCCTTCGTACACTACAGGAGGCAATTTCGGAGCATCGTAACGAGGATTCGTTCTTGGCTCAGGACTTGCGGAGCTTTGTTCGGTTACTAGATGTTCTGGGACAGGATTATGACGTTGCGTTAATGAACCCTCCTTACGGTTCAAAAAAGCGAATGCCCGATCCGATTCAGGATTATATTGAGTCTCATTACGAATACTACCCGAACTTCTACATCAGCTTCTTTGAGGTATGCGACAATTTGACCAAAGAGGCCGGTCGTATCGGTATGCTCGTCCCTCGAACATTTTTGTTCCTAGATAGTTTTGAGAACTTCAGAGAAGACTTCGTTGGGGAAGAAGGAGGATTTGATTTCTTAGCAGAATTTGGGATCGGAATATTGGATAATGCAACAGTACGGACTGTCGGCACCGTTGTTAGATCGGAAACCAATAAAAGCAGGACTGGTGTATTCGTTCGACTCTACGATCAGGATAGCTCTATGAAAGAGGATACTTTCACACAAACTATCTCCAAAACTAATAACAATATTGACAGATACTTCGAGATAAATCTCGACGAATTTGCAGAGATTCCTCGAACCCCCATATGTTATTCTACACCATCGGAGGTGAGAAGTCTCTATGAGACGAAGACTCTCCTTGACGCCGAACAAGCAGATGTAGATGGTGATTCTGCTTTCTACGCTGTCACAGGCATTATTACGTCAGGAATTGACCGGTTCTTGAGAAAACACTGGGAAGTAAGAGACAAGCAAACTTTCAAGCCAATCGCAAAAGGAGGGGAAAATGCTTGGATTCTCCCACAAATAACCAAATCAGTAGAGTGGGGTGAGAGAGGGACTGTTCTAAAACGATCCAGTAACTCGATCCGCACTCCTAATGAAGAACTCTATGGCAACCCAGGCCTTACTTGGACATATATTAAAGATACCGGCCGTCGATTTGGCTACTACTTCGGAGGTCTTTTTAGTGTAACAGGTATGATGCTCTTCCCGCGTGAAGACGGATCTCTCTGGGAAATTATGGCGATACTGAATTCTGATTTATACCACAGTCTATTCCTATCCCAAACTATTGAAAGAAACTGGAATCCAGGAGAGATTGGCGCAGTTCCGTGGATTCGAGAACTGATGGAAGGAAACTCACTATCTAACCTCGCGAAGGAACAATACCAGATTATGCTACAACGTCAAATGAATGATGCTATAAGCCCATTTTATGCAGGGCCAGAACTATTACCGTCTGAATCTAATCAAAATTTCTTCTACGATCATCCCCACACCTCTGTTATTGAGGTGCAATTTGAAAGCGACAAAAATGGTGTCTCTGCAAGTACAAGCATTGAGGATGCAGCCCGTGAAAGACGGAAACAAAACCTTGAGAATCTAAACAAGCTAGAGAGTATATCGACTGAAATCAACGAACGTGTCTACAATAAACTTGGAATAACAGACGATACACGTGAGGCTATTGAAACAGAGATATTCCTACGTACTTCTGAAGATCCATCTGATCGTGAAGTTCCAGATCCAGATACCATTCCTGAAATACTTGACAATCTCGAAGAAAGGGTTAAAAATCTCGTACACCACTTCGCGATGGAGGCCGTCCGTGAGGAAGACGGTGGCATCATTCCACTGGAAGGCACGGACGAACAGGCAGACATACTTGACCGCATCATCGAGCAGTTTCACAACGCGTACGGCGAGCACGCCGAAGACCGTCTCGTCGAGGTCGATGACATCCTCGGTGCTGAATCGGCTGCCGACGAGGCGTATCCGAATTTGCGGGCGTTCATCGAAAACGACCTCTTCAACTACCACGTCGAGACGATGGAGAACACACCCATCTTCTGGAAACTCAGCACGGAGCGACTCCTCGCCGACTCGAAGGGCGAGGGCTTTGCCTGCTTCGTCGACTACCACCAGCTCGACGCCAGCCTCTTCGACCGCCTGAGCAACCACTACCTCGAGCCCCGAAAGGCTGAACTCCGCGAGCGCCGATCGGCTGCGAACCGTCGGCAGAACGACGAGTCGCTCTCGACCAGCGAGCGGGCCGAAGCCACTGACGAGTTCGAGTTCTGTTCGAGCGCCCTCGAGCAGATTGCCGAACTCGAAGAAGTGATTCAGGAACTCGGTAGCACAAGCGAGCGGGACTTTGACGAGGACGAACGCGAACTTGTGGAAGAACTCGCGCCGAAGGTGACCGCGTTCCGCGAGGTGACGGCCGAGCGAATCGAGACGCTCGCCGAACTTCGAGAGCGTAACGGCGAGGAGTGGTTCCAAGATACCTTCTCGGACAACTTCTGGGACGCAGTCGACAAATGGCGTGACGAGTGGCTGGACGCTCTCGACGAACTCGAACGTGCCTGCAAAGAGTACGCTAAGCCGAGTGACGAACCCGTTGAGGCCCATCTGGCAGACCTCTTCGACTACTTCAACTGGCGACTCAAGGGCTCGGATCACTACTCCAGTACGGGCATCCTCTTCATGACCTACTACTTCGAACGTGAGGGGAGCAAACTCCTCAATGACGAGGATAAACCATTCGACAACCTCACCGAAGACGAGGAGATGCTCGCCTCGCTCGCGATGGGCGTCGACGATGCGTCCATTCTCGACGAGCAATACCTTCAGCAGATTGCGGACGAGGAGGACATCGACGACGTGGACGACTTACCACCGCTAGCGGAGTTCAAGGCGCTCGCCGAAGAGATCGACGACCGCTGTCAGACGGTGGACAAACAAATACCCTCGGACTGGTCAGACCGGGCACTTTCGGAGATCACAACTGCCGGCTACCAGCCCAACCAGAAGCACGGCGTCGCTATTAATATCACGCCGCTTGCGGAGAAGAACATTGTTCCCGAGGTCGTCGAGGACAAGGTGTTGTAGACCTGCTTATCATCCCTCGTTCGCGAATTCTTCGAGACGTTTCAATCGGTAAGCGAGTACTGGCCCTACACCATCAATCTGTTCCAGTTCACCCAACGAGGTTTGCTCGAGATACTCGATCGAGGGTAACTCCTCACGGAGGGTTTTCTCCTTATTGTCCCCGATTCCGGGGACAATCGACCATCTGCCTTCTCTAAAGGCGTTCCGAACTTCTTGCTGATCGAATTCATCGAGATCAAGTCCTTGAGAACTGAGAGAGGTCTCGATCGAAGCGACCCGCTCGTTCATATCTCCGACTTCATCCAGTAATTGCTCAACCTGACGCTCAGTCGCTTTCGTTTCCTCAATTTCGGACAAACGAGACTCGAATTCGTCGGCGAATTCATGGAAGTTTGAACGAAGTCGCGATGTCTCATTCATCATTTCGTCTACTTCCGACAAGATCTCATCCCGAGTTCCCTGAAACTGCTCGTATGTTGTGTCAGAGACATACGATGAAACTTTCTCGGCGAAAGCTTCTGTGGACTCCATTCGTCCGGGTGCAACAACGAACGGCCCTTCTCTAGACTCATCAAATAAATTCTCTAATTGATCTCGGATGTCACCTAATCTGTTGAGGATTCTCTCTTGATTTGATGTAACTTCCTCGTCATCAACCTCGAATTCCAAGTCATTCGGTGAAAAATCGGTAGACGCTGAAGCATCTTCACGATCATATCTTTCCATCGCCTTCTGATACGCAGCCATGCCGATCGCATCCCCAAGATTACTACTGATAGCACCCACAACCACGATGAGAAACAGGGTATCAACTATATTAGCAGACAATGTGGCGAGGGGAATTGTCAAAGCACTCCCAAGGAAAATCCCCGAATATCTAGGTAGAGACAGGCGAGGCAAACTTCGAGTCCCGCCATCTGTTCTTACGACTACCCTTGCAGAAACTAGCAATTGTATTAGCTCTCGGAGACGGCTGATCTCTTCACGCAGGGAGTCTTCTGGCCTAATGTCGCCAATAGCGGGATACTGCAATGTGAACTGAACCCCGGTCAACACCGCAGCTACGAGCAGCACAGAAAAGATGTTTTCAGGATTGAAAAACGCCGGGAGAACAGCAGGAGCAGCACCAGCAGTATAAATTAGAACTTGGGTGATTAGATTCGCCGCGACTCCCTCAGAAGTGTTCTTGCCATATCGAGCGAGTTGAGCCCGTACATCGAGACCAATAACTCTCACACTTCCACCCCATTAGCCATTTTCTGGATGCGTATTGAAATCGCAAATCTATGATTGTACCTCTTCATTCTGGATAGTATTCGAGCTGGTCTCGGTCGTAGCGTTCGAGTCGACCAATGAGATTTTCCCGAACGTTAGCTACCGAGTCGCTATCAAAGTGAACGAAGGATTCACCATCTACCGTCTGTTCGTTGTTCAATTCGTCAATCACGTAGCTGTCGAACTTCCCACGGATTCGAGCGTCACGAAGTGCCCACCAGTACTCGTTCAGAAGCTCATAGAGTTCGACTACTGCTCTGAACTCCATGAACACCAATTTCTGATTGGGAGCCTCTCCATCAGTATAGGTTAAGATGTTCTCTTGGACGTGGCCAGCGATACGGGAGAAATCATCCTCGTCGAAGTTCTGTGAGATGAGGAGATGTGCCGACAGACCGTCATCACCCGTCTTGTTCTCGATTGCCTCTCGCTCATCTTCAGTAAGGATGTAACGCGTGGCCTGATCTTCTTCCTCTGAACCGAGGTCGTATCCGCCCTCACGGTGGGAGAGCTTTGCGTCGTAAGTGGCCACGTAGTAATCGCTCGGGTCTTCCTCCGGTACGATAAGCACTCCATCTGCTTCTCGCTCACCAATGCGCCCCCATCGTTCGGTCTGTGAGTAGAGCCTCTTCAGGAGGTAGAAGAGGTGCTTTTCAAAATAGCTGTCATTAGAGGGGTCGTAGATCTCCTCCAATTCGTCCTTGTTTTCGTGCATCGGCCCCAGTTCATCGACGAGCCCGTAGTATTCGCCTGTCTCTTCGTGGGCCTCGCTTGCCTTACTGATGAGCCGATCTTTGACACCGACAATGGCATTGTGGAGGGCATTCCCGATGAGTGCGTCGAGACTGTCTGCTGTGATAATGTCGTAGAGGGGAAGTCGACCATACCCCTCGTCATCTGCAGAGGCAGATTGTCCATAAGTTACGTAGACACACTGCAGGAGATAGTCGTTAACAGTACCCGGACGTGGATGGTTGCCGTGAGGTACCACATCGACCTCTTGATACGAGCTCGTCGTTCTCCGCCCTTCCGAATCAGTTAACGAAAACGAAGTCTCGACGATCTTTCGATCGCCCATCTTCCGATCTCCGACATTCCAGCCGGAGAAATCCCGTTTCGGGTGCGTTGGTGAGATCTCGTCCAGTCGGTTCTGGATGTACGTGGCGACACTCGTTTCGTTGACCTCGACCACGGTCTCCTCAACAGATTCCGAGAAGTCTTCTGCTCCGCACTCCTCACACTCTGACTCCGAAGCAGGGTTCTTCTCCGAACACTGTGAGCAAGTCTTGAATTCCTCGACTTCTGTACCAATAAGCGCGTTACCAGTTGTATCTACGTTGCCCTCTAGTACATCCTGAACCTCATCACTCAACTCCTCGTAGTAATTTTCGTACGCAGTTCCCCGTTCGGCGAGGATTCGATTGAACAGGTACTCCTCGTCTTGCGACCCATACTCGTAGATTTTCTCGAATTCGATACCCGTTACTGCAGTGAAACCCTGCTTGAACCGACTTCGCTGTTCGTCCAGTTTGTGATTCGTCTTGAGTTCGAACTCGACTCCGTCGACACCATGAGTGAGTTCAACACGGAACTTCCCACCGTGGCGGATGTCTTTGAGATATAACTTATTGACTTCGGAAATCCCATCGAAAGAAACGAGATTTTCGTTCCGCAACGAGTGGATGTCTCTGTAGATAGATCGTTCATTCTTCACCCGTAATCTGGAGTTCTCGGGGAGTTCAGATTCTGCAAAGTCAACCCCAACCACACGGAACTCCTCATTATCTTCGACGAGGAGGTTCTCTACCTTCCCAACGATTGGTTCTTCTGCTGGTTCTGGTTGCTGCTCTTGGAGATTGTCGTCTGAGCGTAACCGCGTCACGACTTTCTTCCGATCCGACTGTCGACCTCGAACCTCGAACGACTCTTCGTATTTCCGAACTACGACTGGTTTCGTCTGTAGATACCGGCGGGCAACGATTTCACCGTCATCTACCTCTTTACCGATCGTAGGCTGCCCCGGCCACAGAAGGTCGAACTCATCGTTGATCGTCTCTTGTACGAGGTTCTCTTCGTCATCAACTAAATCGAGTTCTGTTGGATCGTCATCGTCGCTCTCGAATACTTCACCTTCCTGATTCTGAATCCAGATATATTCCACATATACTTCGTTCAACAATCTTCTTGCGTCATCATCGTCGGCCGTTAAGACTCTCTGTTTGAATTCGTTGACGGAGCCGTATTTATCCTCGATGACACGTTTCTTTCGCCGGATAAAGACCTCGAGAAGCGCCCCTCCGAAAGATTCTGGCCCCTCCGAGTCTTCTGAATCTTCCTCGTCTGTATCTGTCTCGCTCTGGGAATCTTCTCCCAAAGTTGAATCGTCTTCGTCCTCTTCGGTCTGAACTAATCTCCGTGCTTCTTCGTAATCAACGTCAATTTTGTACCAAAATTCAGGGTCATCGAATACTGTCGGAATTGTAACCTGTTGGGGCATGAGAACCAGTTATTACCACCTTTCAACATGCCAGTTTCAAATAGATATTGGCTAGTGCACTTGTTCCCTCAGAGCGTAGCAGCAAAGTTAAGAAACTGATGTACGTCGCATCCATTTACAGATCGAACAACACATTCGCCTTTCTCTAATCACTCATGCAAGCAACTCAGACCCTACCCGACGCCGCGAAAGAGACTATCCAAAGAGAGTTCGACCGGGCCGAGTCGTCAGACCCGATCGTCCTCTGGTGGGACGACGGGAACTACCTCGAAGACATCATCCAGCAGGCCTGTGATGAACTTGGCATTCACCTGAAGGTCGCCGAGGAGACGCCGCTGGAACTCCGTGCAAATCCAGTCGATGGCGAACAGGTCTGGTACGTCCCACACGTCAAGGAGCCCGGAGACGTCGAGGGCGACTACGACTGGTTCCGCGACGTTGAGCACACGGGCGGCGAGGTCAAGATGAGTATCGAAGACCTCACCGTCCACGCGTTCGAGCGCGGCCAACTCGATGCGTGGGAACTGAAAACCGCGACTCAGGCGGACGATCCCGCAAAGCGTCGCGAGATTGCGCGGATTCTCCACGACCAGCTCACTGGCGGACAGCTCCCGACGCTCGAACAACTCCGCACGCAGATCGTCACCGGTGGCTACACCGATCCGGTCGCGTTCGTGCTGGAGAACGGCTGGGGCGACATCGACGACAGCCCCGACACTATCGAGCAGATGCAGGACTTGCTGACCAGCGAGGGCGTCGATGCGGTCGCCAGCGAGGACGAACCGGTCGGGATCGTCACGGTGACGCGTCGATGGGCCGTCGCTGAGTGGCTGATCCACGCCGGTGCCGACGCCAAACGCTTCCCGAGGGAGTTCCGCGCTGAGACGGCCGGCGATCACGACCTCCCCGAGCTCAAGTCGCTGTTGAACAACACCACCTCGGCCAGTCTCCTCGCCGATCGTTACCTCGGCGAGATGATCTGGCCCGACGTCGTTGCGGATGTGGACGACCCGTGGGAACTCGCGGACTGTATCGTCGACGCTGCGCTCGAGCGTCGCCTCTGGGAGGAGTGGCACGCGTCCTTCGACGCCGGCGACTACGTGACGTGTCTCGAGCGCGCCGAGGAGCGGTACGACGCCCTTCTCGGGAGCGAGGACTTCCGCGGCACCTACCGGGGAGCCTACGGCCCGGATAGCCCGTGGACGCGGACATGGGAGCAGGCTTCGGAGATCGCCCGCCTCGCGCACCAGCTCGAGACGTGGGACGAGAGTGCGCCTGACGACGTCATCTCGCTGTACGCCGACCCCGACGACGGCACGTGGCAGATCGACAACGCGGTGCTCAACCTCGTCGTCGCCGGCGAACCTGAGTCCGACCTCCCCGACGATCATCCCGCGACCGCCGCGCTCGACGACCTCCGTACCCAGCTCCAGTCGGAATACGTCGAGTACCTCGAAGACCTCGGTGATCTCGTCACCGAGACCGTCGAGGCTGGCGCTCCGTTCGTCGACGAGGATCACTCCTACCAGTTCTTCACCAAGGAGTCCGATGGCCTCGAAAGCGGCCAGACGGTCGCGTTATTCGTCATCGACGCCCTTCGGCTCGACCTCGCCCGCCGGCTCGCAGACGAGTTGCGTGATTATGTGGCGACGCTACCGTCCGACGCCCCCGAGTTCGCCGTCGATGAAGACGTCTGGCTCGGGACGCTTCCCTCGGAGACTGAGTTCGGGAAGGCTGCGCTCACGCCGGGAGAGATCCAGATGTTCGACGTCTCGCTGGTCGACGGCGAGTTACAGCCCCTCCGAAACAACCGTCGCGTGACGACCAATCGCCGCGAGTCGCTGTTGGGCGGCGACGGCTGGACGGTCACTCGCGAGGAGGACGACGGCTGGCAGTCGACGCGTGTCGCCTACTTCAAGAACGACATCGACGACATCGGCGAGAAGGAACTCAGCGACCTCGAGGCGATGCTGGCTCGACGCGTCGACTCGCTCGCGGAGTTCATCGGAACGAAACTCGAACAGGGGGAGTGGGATCAGGCCTACGTGCTGACCGACCACGGGTTCGTCCTCCTCCCGGACAATGCGTCGCCGGAGAAGATTTCGCGGCCGACGGAAGCGTCCGACTCCGGGCGCCGATGGATCGCCGGGAAGGATGTGGACGAGGATTCGCCCGGCGTACTACTCGACTCCAGCTCCCGACTGGGGTACCTCGACGCCAACGTCAGCGTCCTTGCGAGCCCACTCAAGCGGTTCAGAAAGCAGGGGCTCGGTGACGCGCGGTTCTACCACGGCGGACTGCTCCCACAGGAGTTCGTACTCGACTTCATCAGCATCACGCAAGGGTAACACCGCTAGCGCCGATAATCAGTACGCACTCAGTCCTCACGGACATTCTCTGTGGCCTCGGTGACGATCTCGGCGACGACATCCGCGAGAGATTGATGCTCCGCGAATGCTGTTGCGAGCGTCTCAAAGTACTAACTGTCAGCCGATGGCGTTGATGCACTACGGTTGGTCTCACTGGGAACTGCCGACCGCGACCCACCAACATTCAAGACGGCGTCAACCGTTGCAATCACTATCAGTTAATGACGGGGTCTCCACAATTTTCTCCCGGCCAGCGGGTGATTCTCAACGATACTCCTGCAGAGGTCATCCGGACTCGGACTGTCGGTGACATCGAGTACCTACGAGCCTATATTGAAGGGGAGGGTGCCAAAACCGTTTGTCTGGATGACGTCGAGATTCAGCCCTCTCAGAGTGGAATCGAGAGGATTTCCGATCACCAACTCGACGCCCTTCATCCTGATCACGATACGGTCTCGGCGCAGTGGTTCGACCTCCACACACAGGCGACGAAACTCAAGCTCGCCCACGAGCAGGGACAGCTCCTGAGCATCTCGAACTCGCTCGTTCGACTCGAGCCCTACCAGCTCGACGCCGTGAACTGGGTGATGCAGAAACTCCGACAGCGGGCGCTCATCGGCGACGACGTCGGGCTCGGGAAAACGATAGAGGCTGGGCTCATCCTCAAGGAACTCTCCGCCCGAAATCGCGCCGACCGTGTCCTGTTCGTCGTTCCCGCGCACCTGCAGAAGAAGTGGATCCGGGATATGGATCGCTTCTTCGACGTCGATCTCACCGTCGCAGACCGGGCCTGGGTCGAAGGTGAGCGGCGCCGGCTCGGCGAGGAGGCCAACATCTGGAACCAGGATCAGCAACAGCTCGTCACCAGCATGGCGTTCCTGCGACAGGACGAGTTCCGGCCTGCACTCCGGGACGCGTTCTGGGACGTCGTCGTGGTCGACGAGGCACACAAGGCCGCAAAGCGGGGGGACTCGCCGAGCAAGACGGCAAACATGGTTGATACCGTCACGGGAAACTCCGACTCGCTGCTGCTTCTCAGTGCGACGCCCCACGACGGGAAAGGCGAGGCGTTCCGCTCACTCGTCGAGTACATCGACCCGTTCCTCGTCGCCGAGAACCGAGAACTCTCACAGGAAACAGTCGATCGCGTGATGATCCGTCGCGGCAAGACCGACATCTACGACGAGGATGGTGAACGCGTCTTCCCAGACCGGGAGGTCAATTCGGTCTCGGTCTCAATGACGCACGACGAGCGTCAGTTCTACCGGGCGGTCACCGACTACGTCAAAAACGTCTACAACCGCTCGGAGAAGTTGAACGAACCCGCGGTCGGGTTTGCGATGGCACTCATGCAGAAACGGCTGGTGAGCAGCGTCGGCGCGATTCACGCGACGCTTCGTCGACGACTGGACGACCTCCTCGACGAAGAAGCGGAAACTGAAGGCCTTTCTGAGGAAGCGCGAGCCTACCTCGATGGCGAGGATCTAGACGAGGACGATAAGGAACGCGCGGAAGACGAGATCGCCGGTCTGACAGTCACCAGCACCGACGAACAGCTCCAAGAAGAGATCGACACACTCCGCGACCTCGTCTCGCTGGCGGAGGACTTACCGGTCGACTCCAAAGCACAGAAGGTCAGGCGATTTATCTCCCAACTCCTCGAGGAACAACCGGACGAGAAACTCCTGTTGTTTACCGAGTACCGAGACACGCTCGACTACCTCCTCGAGTTCGTACAAGATGAGCCGTGGGCCGACGAGATTCTCGTGATTCACGGCGACGTGGACAAGGAGGAACGAGCACGGATCGAAGACGAGTTCAATCACGGCCAGTCGCGACTCCTGTTCGCGACCGATGCAGCGAGCGAGGGGATCGACCTTCAGCACAGTTGCCACATTATGGCCAACTATGAGCTCCCATGGAACCCAAACCGGCTCGAGCAGCGGATCGGGCGCATCCATCGCTACGGACAGGAAGAGGAGGTCAAGGTCTGGAACTTCCTCTTCGACGATACCCGCGAGAGCGAGATCTTCGAGATGCTCCAAACCAAGGTCGAAGAGATTCGCTCCCAGCTCGGAAACACGGCGGACGTACTCGGCATCCTCGACGACATCGACGTGGACTCGCTCATCATGGAGTCCATCGAGAACGACGAACCGCCGAGTGCAACCAAAGAGGAACTTGAAGAGATGATCGAGGAGCGTCAGCGGACACTCGAGGAGTGGTACGAGCGGAGCCTCGTCGATACCAGCACATTCGACGCGGAGAGCCGCCGGCAGATTCAGGAGGTTGTCGACGAGTCAGAGGACGTCTACGGAAGCGAGGGGGACATTCGCGAGTTCTTTGAGCGAGCAGTCGAGGCCTTCGGGGGCGAATTCGAGAAGCGCGGCACCAACCTCTATCAAGCCGAATTGCCGGATGGAATCAATCAGCCCGGCCAAGACACGACATTCGGTCCGTTCACGTTCGACCGAGACTTCGCGATGGATCACGAGGACATCACCTATCTCGCTCCGGACACAGACGTCCTACAACGGCTTATGGCACGCGTGTTGGAGGACGAGCGCGGTGAGGTCGGACTCAAACTGCTTCCGTTCATCGACACGCCGGGAATCACCTACAACTATCGCGTGGCGTTCGAGGACGGTACTAGCGATGTGATTCGCGAGGAGACCATCCCCGTCTTCGTGGATGCTGCGCAAGAGGACGCTCAACAGGCGCTTGGTGAACGTGTTGTCGAGGGTGACTCGGTGACAGCAAAGCCCGACGTCGACGACCTTCGGACAGTACTCGACGCTCAAACCGACTTACGGACGGCTGCCGATCGCTATGTGAGCGTGCGGGTCAACGAGATCAAGAACCACCTTCAAGAGAAGCGCCACGAGGAGACCGCTCGGGAGCTAGAGAATCTCGACGAATACGCACAAGCGGAACGGGAACGGATCGAGGCGTTCATCGAGGAATACGAGCGCAAGGCGGACACTGGCTCGGATATGGACATCGCGATTCGTGGTCAACAAGAGCGTCTCGAGCAGCTTGAAGACAGAATCGAAACACGTCGCGAAGAACTCCGGCGTCGAGAGCAGATCATCTCCCTAGCGCCAGAGGTCGAGAACTACTGTCTCACGCTCCCCCTTTGAGTTCCGCCATATCTCACCGCTGACCGCAGTCTTCTCGGTATCTGCTTACGTTGGCGCCCCCGTCCTCATTAAGATCGATCACTCTTCAAATGGACTATCGACTACGAATAATTCTGACTCGAGTCGCGCACGATTCACTCATAGTGAACGATGATCGTATGTCATGAGTCTGGAGCCAGTCACTCGCGGGTCTCTTCGAACTCCTAAATTCTGAGTTCCTCGACGCTTCTATTCTACATCTCATTGTACACTGCTTCGATGTAGGGTCTATAAAAAGCATACGAGGAAGCTACAATCCGCGAGATTGGAAAAATCGCTCTTGTTGTCCTGACTGCAGTCAGTTTCTATTCGTTGTTGTATCCCTATTCGAACTCATGCGTTCATCACTTGAATTGGATTAGCATATCTGACTTCTGAATAGAAAGGGGACAAGTGAGTAGCTAATCCAAATGGGAACTTTGGCTTTTCAAGACGATTCAGGTTCTCTGAATAGAGTTTCTTGGCACTAGAGACCATAGCACATAGACTGTGCAGTCATGGTTGAACTTGAAGTCGAAAATACGTACTACGAACAAGTAACTGAAACAGAAACCGTACAGATATGTGATGCATGCGGCGAACCATGTGAAGAAAACGGAGGCTATAATCCAGTCACAGTTCACGGCGATTGGAACGAGAAGTACGATCTTTGTGAAAACTGTGTATGCACCCTTGACGACACAAGTCAAGTACTTCAGATAGCCCATTCTACCGAGAATAGCAGAAAGGCTCCTACTGATTCACCTATACGACCAATTATCGAATGGACAAAATATGCTCTTCAGTGGGCTCGAAGTAGCATATGGCGATTTATAGGTGTCTTTTTCGCATTGTGGCTGGGATCCGGATTACTCTCGTTCGTTGCTGAACCACTCGGTAGCTTACTCGGACTCATCCTTCTTGGGTGGATATCATATGAGGGGTACCGGAAATTCAGCAGTTTAGATCTCTCAGGACTACAGGAAATACCTCAGGTCAAGGATTCTCGAGTAGTCCGTCAAACAATGAACGAAATTCAGTCACATATATCGAATATAGGATCTAACAAAAATAGTATTATGTCTAATGTGAGTTCTGATATGAAATCGTCCAAAGACAGTGATGCACCGTTTGACTGGTACGGTGATACCGATGTTGACGTCGAGGAAGTATTGGATTACATTGATGCCGAAATTGATCAGGAGACTAGGGAACGCATCAAAGCTAGCGTCGAAAAACACAGAAATCGCGGTGATGCAGTTGACGCGGCAGACATCCGCTGGATAGCGGAGGCATCTGAACAACTAGATTTAGAAGGAGATCATTCGTAGCAGTGAATAGATAGTTCAGCTCGAAACGGGATTCTAGGACTGAATTTCTGAAAAACGTTATCTAAGTGACCTCTCATTCGGACAGTCTGTGAAAACTAGAGACGCGGATGACTGGGAATTCCGTTCGACGATAAGAAAGAAAAGTGCCGAACAGAATTAACCCGGCCACGAACAGCCAGTACCTTCAGCAAATCAGTTCGTAAAGCGGTCCCAGTTTTACTCCTCGACCTCCCGTATCGCAGTTGCCAGTATATCATTGATGACTGGCGCGATCTCCTGATGTTCCTTAACTGCCTGCGATAGTGTTTCGTAGTAGCTATCAGGGAGATCAGTTTTCACGACTGAGTAAACCTTCTCAGTGAATCGCGGGTTGTTATACGAATAATCAGCGCGTTTCTGGATGTCGTGCTTTCCCAACACCGGGTCAAGTTCATCCGCGAATCGATCACTGACGAACAGTTCCTTGAACCGCTCTCTATAAGGAGAGCTGCCCGGCCAACGTAATTGCACTGTCAGTTTCCCGTCTTTGAAAGACTTAATGTTCCGAATCAGATGCACAAAATGCATTCGAACATCGGCGTCCTCAATCGCTAATGAGTTGTCTTGCCGCCAGTTCGAGTGGTAAAACTGCCCGTTGTGATCGGGGTTACAGTGCCAATTTTCGGACCACGTCTCGGGGAGGTACCCTTCAACGAAGTTTCGCCGCCAATTCTCTCTTTCATGCTGATAGACGGCCTCTAGTCCGTCAATCGCTTCATTGATCGCGTCTTCATGGTTGAAGTACAGTTCCATCTTCTCGCGTTCCGTTTTGAGATGCTTGTCTTCGGTCATGTCTTGCTGGATCGTATCGAGAAAGTCACTCAGCTGCGCTGTGGTTCGAGTGGGATACCTCCCCTGATTTTCGGAGAGTAGAGGCCTAAGCCAGGAATGTACCTGTTTCCAGGTAATGTTCACAAAGCTATCTGACTCTGCATCCTTGTGTCCAGGGCGCTTAATGTACAAATAGTGGTGGCCACCTTCAGGGAACTCGCTCTTGCTTGTTTGGCCGAGCTGCGTGTCCTTAATGTATCGTCGTGTCTGGTTCTCACCCTCTTGTGAGTACAGTTTTAATTCGCAGCATATGAAGAACTGGCCGGACGATTGGATTACCAAATCAGGCTGATTCCCGCTTTCAGACCGCTGCTCAGCTACGACATCAATCGCCTCTGGTGCGTAGTCGGGAATATCACCATCTACGTACCCATCAACCCCTTGGAGAAATCGGTTAAGTGCGTCTGTACCGAGTCCATGAGGGAATTCCGGGTCGAGAAAATACTCGAGATAATTCTGCCATGCACCTTCACTCCCAGCACGCCCCTGTAACTGTAAGGTCGTTCGTGGTGGCGGTTCTGGAGACGGTATGCGCTCAATCGCCGTTTCAAAGTTGCTCAATCGTTCTTTCGTCCGAGTTACAGTCTTTTCATCGACTGATTCTTGGAGGTGACTGAGTTGAGTTCTCAGTCGGTCCGTCGATTTACGCTCTGCCACTACCAATTGAGTTGACTAGTGAAATCATGAACTTATCGGAAACTATCATTTGTTCGGCTGACGATCGCTACACTTCAAAAACATTATAATTGTGACTTAACTAGGGAAATATACATCCGATTCTCATAATCAGAACTCATCTCTGACATAGTTCAGGGATCCGCTTGCTACGCTTATCGTCATCACTGTTGATCACAACCGAGACACCCGTTCGTGCCTTAGTGAACACGAACTGCTTGCGAAGATAACGAACATATCGCCCCCAACGATAGCTGGATCGGGGACTTAGGATTCGTAGTGATCGATTTCGATGAGTACGCTCTTCTCGGAGCCACGAACAGAACCGACAGCGTGGACGAGGCAGTGAAGGGTAGTCACCGGGCACAGGAACTAATCGAAGTACCTCAACCGGATGTAGACACACGGAAGAACTTGTACCGGTACTTCCTCGAGAAACAGGACGTGAGGAGTACTGTTGATTTGGTCTGCTTGGTGGAGGAGAGCCAGTGTTTCCCCGCAGCAGATATTAAAATTATTTGTGAGAAAGCAGCCTGGTACGCAGCCGATGGGCACTAGAACAGGGGACAGTAATGGAAAAGATTGAAATTCGAAAAGAGGATTTAGGAAAGCGCTTGACTGTGTTTAGACCAGGTTGCGGTTGTATCAGTTATCTTCTTGTAATCAGTGGAGACCGCCGTTGGCTTCTCGAGTTCAAGATATAGCGGAAAACTGGTTTCCAGGACCAGATCAAGGTACCCAGAGCGACTATTATAGCACCGAAAACGATCGCTCCCATATCACCGGATTGTGGCTGTGTGAATAAGGAACTGGCACCAGCCCATTCGAAGAGGAAGCCGATAACTCCGAACGGTCCTGCTTTGATAGTCGCCGCAGCGAAGCCAGTCAGTGTCAGAATCATGGGAAGTAGAGCAAGTGAAAAAAGGATCAGGTATGCCTCGGTGCTGAAAACGTTCCCAGAAAGTGCCTCAGTATCTGCCAGTGCAGAAGCAAAAGTAGCGATAAATACGGAGAGTAGGCTGCTTGCAATAACATCAGCTATCCTCAAGCGAATACGTTCTATGAAATTCATCATTAGATAGTAATTGGTCAATATCCAAAAAACATTCTAGGCGATAATTGCCCTACTGGAAAGGTTGTTAATGTTGTTCTCTCTCAACCTCGTACATTCGGTACTCAAGGTCTTCAATGTCGTCAGAAAGGTGCTCAAGATTTCGCTCGATACTGTTAAAATTTGCTGGGAATTCATCGTGGACAGCAGATAATGGCGAGATTGTCTCATCGTCGGAATACGAGAAATATGTTCGTCTCCCGCCATCATCTTGTTCTACAATACGCCAGGTAATGCATTGCCGCCAATTTAATTCCTCCAACTTTGCTGCTACACGGGTTTTGACTAAATCGCGAGTCTTCTCCCCGACTTCACCTCCAATCTCTTCTAAAAGGAACAGAGAGTTGGCTTCGTTCTCGAGAACGTGGTCAACGATTTCATCGAGGAAAAATGCTTGCTCAGAGTTGTCAGCCAGAAACTTGCGGATATGCACCTCAAGTGGGTCAGGCCGTTGACCGTTTTCCCAGTTGTCGGAGTCAGTATTGATGGGCATGAGCTGTTGATTTTCCTGTGTCACATTAAAACATGTTGCTGCTGTGGATTATAACTAAGACCAGAAGTTTGACACACTATCTGTGAGAGACTCCTGGTATGATCGGGAAGCGACGTTCAGATCATATCCTATTGGTGGGTATTCCTGTTATTGGAGTCCTCGTTCTGGGAATGATTTTCCTGAACTATGGAGGATGGCTTGGAGATCAGTTCGCTACTCTGGTTATTAGTGGTGTCAGTGCTTTTGCGTCGGCTGCTCTGGCAGTAGCAACATACACTACTGTTTTGCAGAATCGGCGTACGGTGGAGGAGTTGCAGAAGGACCGGGAAAAACCGCTTGCTGAGGATAAGCTCCGTCAGTTGATCGTCCCGTTCATTGATGAAATAGACGATAAAGTAGAGACCATCGAAGAGGGAGATGATTCGTGGGTACGTGTTCGCAATGCGTATGGAAATCACGTTGGCATATCACCTTATCAGGCACCGTCTAGTTAGCGCAGTTTGAGAAGTGAGCAGGTCGTAGAGTTTGGTTGGAACTATGCTCGCAGACCTGCTCAGCGAGTGCTACGCGGCGGAATTTGATGAATCTTGGGAGCGTGAGCGGACGGCAACACCCGTCAGGGTGTTTGCCGTCCGTCTCCACGCGACCGGTTGTTCTCTCCGTGAGACACAAGCAATTCTTCGCTTGATTGGCGTAGAACGCTCTCATCAAGCAATCTGGAACTGGGTACATCGGCTGGCTGACAGCGTGCCAGACCCGCCGACGGCGCAGCCGTCGCGGGTCGCCATTGATGAAACCGCTGTCAAGATTAACGGTGACTG
>NZ_RAPO01000009.1 GCF_003610195.1 Halopiger aswanensis
TCGCGGACCGTCTGGCCGACGCGTTCGATCCAGATCCGGTCGATGTTCTCGTACTCGAGAATCTCGAGGACGGTGTCCATGTGCTCGTTAAACGACTCGACGGCCTCGCGCTCGATCCGGTCGATCCGGGTACGCAGGTCCTCGAGTTCGTCGCGGATCTCCTCGCGGCGAGCCTCGAGGTCGTCCTGCTCCTCGAGGGCCGATTCGATCTCCTCGATCTCCTCGGTCGTCGTCTCCAGCTCCCGCTCGAGCCGCCCCAGCGAGAACTCGAGTTCGTTGGCTCGCTGGTTGAGTTCCAGCAGGCTCTCCTCGTCTCCGTCCTCGTTTTCCTCGGGTTCGGCCTCGGCCTCCAGCTCCGCCGCCTCATCCTCGAGGGCGTCGATCTCGGTTTCCAGTTGTTCCTGGCGCTCGGTTAGCTCCTCGAGACGGCCCTCGCGGCGGTCGATCTCGTTCTCGACATCGGCCAGCCGGTCACGGAGCTGGCGGCGTTTGCGTTCGGTCTGTTCGATCTCCCGGCGGTCGGTCCGCAGCGATTTGATCCGCTCCTCGAGATCGGTGCGCTCGCTGCGTTTCTGCTCCTGAAGCGAGCGCAACCGCTCGATCGTCCCCTCGATCTCACTGCGCTGGACCTCACTGCCGCAGGTCCAGCACCGCACCGTCTCCTCGTCCTCCTCCTCGAGGAGGGCGTCGGTGACGGTGCCGTCGGAACTCGACCCCGACGCGTCGTCGCCCTCGGCCAGTAACTCCCGGATTTCGGGGTGGGAACCCTCGAGCATCTCCTCGTTGAATTGGACGATGCTCTGAAGCTGGTTGACGACAGTGTCGATCGACTGGGACTGGCGCTGGAGGCGGTCGATCTCCTCATTGATGGCCTCCTGATCCATCGCGTCGGACTCGGAGAGGGCGTCGCGCTCGGCTTTGATCCCCTCGCGTTCTTCGCGCAGCGCCGCCAGGCTCTCCCGTTCGGTCTCGAGGTCGAAGCGGACGTCCTCGAGTTCGGAGCGGCGCTCGCGCAGTTCCTCGAGCTTTTCCTCGAGTTCGTCGGATTCGGCATGCTGGTCGTCGGCCTCGGCTTCGGTCTCCTCGATTTCGGCCTTGACCGCCTCGAGTTCGGCGCGTTTCTCCTCGATCTGGTTTTCGATGTCGGTGCGCTGGCGCTCGAGGTCGGGGAGGTCGCGTTTGAGTGACTCGAGGCGCTCGAGTTCGTCGGTGATCTGGTCTTTTTCGGCGGTCAGCTGGGCGATTTCAGCTTCGATTTCGTCGGTGTCGACCGGCTGAAGCATGATCTCGCGGAGATCTCCTTCTGTCGTGACCGTGCGTCGGGCCGGGTTCGACTCGAGTAGGAAAGCGAACAGTTCGGCCGGTTCCGGATCCTCGAGATAGGGGTCACCGTCGGTGACGACGGTGTTGCCGGCCCGTCGCAGCTGTCGTGTGTATGTTTCGCCGTTGAGCTCGAGTTCGACTTCACCTTCGTCGGCGTCGGCCTTGAGAGATGCCGATTCGCTCCCGAGAGCAGCCATAAACGCCTGCAAAAGCGAGGTCCGGTTGGTCGCGTTTCGCCCTGTGAGAACGGAGACTCCATCGTCGAGTTCGACGGTTGTTTCACTTATTCCGCCGATATTCCGCGCCCGTAACTGCGCCTTTTGAAAGAGGGAGTTCTGCGAAGTCATTGTAAGATTGATTCCTACTCGAGTAATAAAATTTCGGCGTTAAAAAGCGTTACCTGTAGGTCACTACCTAATTCTGCACCTCCTCAATTGGCACAGTTCGTTGAGATCTTGATTCGGTCTTTGGCGGTTATAGTAATTCACTGATTGTTCAATATACTCTCGGACGCTCGCCCGACTGCCAATTCACAAATTACGGAAGCGGTCTATACGTATCTTGAGGGTATGAAACCCTCTTCCATGAATTATCGGTCGGTATAGTTTATCGATTGATTAGTCAGATGGCCAAGTTGATCAATAAGAAACTTAGACCCGAAGAAATCGTGTTTCTCTCGGGTTTTCTGCAGTTACATAGTCACCATATTATTTATATATAATCAAATAATGAGACATCGAGAATCAACTTTGTCACCGAGTATTATTGCACTATTTAGCCAATATTACTCGCCACTGATCTTGACAGTGGTTCCGTCGACAGCGACCCGCAACGGCGACGCTGTCGGCGGGTCGCGTCCGCTGTCAGCCAGCCGATGCACCAGTTCCAAACCGCTCCGTAAGAGCGTTCAACGCCTAATTCAGCGAGAATCGTTGTTTCCTCCCGAAGCAAACAATCGGTCTGATGGAGATGGACGGCAAACGCCCTGATGGGCGTCGCTGTCCGCTCGTTCTCCCAAACTTCTTCTAGATCCACTTCGTAGCTCCCGCTAAGCAGGTTTGCGGGCATCCTAACCACTTCACTCAATGACCTGCTCGTTTCTCAAACTGGCTCGACTAGACATTGCCACAACATCGAATGTTCCGTCGATAACACTGATTACCCGTTGAAAATCCTTGACGACGACAACTATCGATCCCAAATGACCTATAATATATTTTATTAACCTATATTTTTACTATTTTTAAATAATTTTATATATGGAAAATACTTCTAAAGCGTGGCTAAAAGATCCCGCTGTCCGACACGGCTCACGCAAAATTAACGCAGCCCCGGTAACGTGCGTGTTGCTTGCGTCTCTCGTGAGCGGTACCCAAATCGGTGACTCGAAAGGGGACGGGCGGAATCACGAGTACCTCTGAGAACGATCGGCCGTGACCGATCGTCGGCTGCCAGTTCGAACACCGCTTGTTTTATTTTGGGAGCCACCAGTACGTCGGTAATGCCAAAAGATTGGCCAAGTCCCATCGCGACTGGACTAACGTGGGCTCGGGTCCTGTACGCCGAGTTTCTCACCGTTATCGTTATCTGCCTTCTGGCGATAGTAGCGTCACTACCGCTCGTGACCGTCGGGTCGGCCATTCTCGCGTCTGTCGACGTGCTGACGACGGTTATCACCCGTCGCGACACAGGTGCACCGCCTTCCGAGCGGGCCCGTGCTCGGCTGTTCGTCGAGGCATTCAAGCGGAACCTTCAGGCGGGGATGCCATTCAGTTTCCTCCTGATCGCGGTCGGCGGAGTGACGGCGTTTTACTACGTCGTTGGTGGGGCGCGTCAGCAGGGAGGGCTGCTTTTGCTTGCGCTCCTAGGGATGTACGGCGTCATCTGTATACTCGCGTTGGCGTATCGGGTCGGGAGTTTCCGGGCACGCACTTCATCGCCGCCGTCGACGGTCGACACACTTCGGATGGCCGGTCGCTCCTTCGCAACGCCCCTGTCATACACGGTACTTTGGCTAGTTTCCATCGCCGGACTCCTCGCGATTGCGACCGTCTCGCTGATACTAATTCCCTTGACGATGTTCGGTGTCCTCGCAGTCGGCGAGGTCGTCGCCTTCGAAGAGGTAGTGGGCGAGGGAGCAAAATCCGTTGCGCCTGAAACAGGTATAGAGCGGTAAAGGGGTCTATTACCCCTTCATGCCGCTGAGCGTCATGCCGCGGATGAAGTACCGCTGCGCCGAGAGGAAAACGGCTATCACGGGCAGCACGATGACGGCGGCGGCGGCCATCACTAGCCCCCACTCGGTGAAGTACTGATTCCGCACCGTGAACAGCGCTACCGGGAGCGTGTACATCGACCTGTCGCTTGCGATGATCAGCGGCCACTCGAAGTTCTTCCACGTGGTCACGAACGTGTAGATGCCGAGCGTGGCGAGTGCAGGCTTCGCGAGCGGGAGGTAAACCCTGTAGAACGTTTGGAACTCGTTGCATCCGTCAATCTTCGCGGCATCGCCGAGTGCGGACGGGAGATTCTTGAAGTGCTGGCGCAACAGGAATATCCCGAGGGGATTCGCGATCATCGGCGCGATCAGCCCCTGGTAGGTGTTCACCCAGCCGAGGTTAGACAGGAGAATATACACAGGGATGAGCGTCACCATCGCGGGGACCATTATCGTCGCGACGAAGAGCAAGAACAGCTTCTCGCGACCGACAAACTCGATTTTAGCCAGGGCATACCCGGCAAGGCTGTCGAACACGAGGTTGAACGCAGTAACGGTGCCGGCGAACAAGATGGTGTTGAGGAACCACCTGCCGACGGGCTGAGTCGCGAACAGTTCCTCGAAGTTTGCGAGTGTCACGCTCTGAGGAAGCAGCGAGACACCTCCCGCGGTCGGGTCCGCGCTCAGCGCAGTCGACACCATCCACCAGAACGGAAGCGACCAGAGCAGCGCGCCGAGCGTGACGGACCCGTACAAAAGTGTCGTCTTCGACCAGTACCGAATACCGGATCGCTCGTAGCCCGGATACTCGTAGTTCGATTTCGGCATCAGTAGCTCACCTCCTCTTGCTGTTCAAGACGGTACCGGAAGTAGCTGAACACGAAGACGACGGCGAAAAGCAGGAACGCCATCGCCGTCGCCCGCCCGAAACTGCTCTGGACGAACGCCGTCTCGTAGATCAGGACGACGATAGTCGTCGTCGCGCGGGCCGGACCGCCCTCCGCGAAGGCGAGAGCGATTCCGAACACCTGGAACGTCCCGATGATGGCGAGAACGGTCACGAAAAAGTGCGTGTTCCGAAGGTTTGGCCACGTCACGTGACGGATCCGTTGGAGTCCATTTGCCCCGTCGATCCGCGCTGCTTCGTACAGCTCGTCCGGGATGTTCTGGAGCCCGGCGAGATACAGTATCATGTTGAACCCGATCCCGCCCCAGAGCCCAATGAGCATCAGGGCACCGAGCGCAGTATCGGGGCTGTTCGCCCAGCCGTAAGCAAGCCCCAGCGGCCGGAGGAACTCATTGATGACGCCGTTCTCGGAGAGAACCCAGCGCCAGATGACACCACTCGCTGCTGCCGACAGCATCACCGGGAGAAAGTAGGCAGCGCGGTACACCTTCTTCCCGCGGATACGACTGTCAAGTGCGAGTGCCACAAGGAACCCGCCGACGATCTGGACCGGTACTACGACCGCCGTGTACAACACCGTGTTGCGCACGGCGAACCACCAGAGGCTGTAGGAAGGGCTGCTGAGCGACGCCCAGTCGTTCGCCCACGGCCACGGTTGGAGGATATCGGCGTAGTTCCCGACCGGGAGCCTGACTCCGTATATTTCCGTCCAGTACAGCTCGCCGGTTCCCAAGAACAGGTTCCACTCCTGAAACGAGAGCACGAACGCGTACACGATCGGCCCAAGCAGGAACATGGTGAACGCGACGACGTTCGGAATGACGAAGAGGAATCCGGCGAGGTTGTTCTCCTCGGTCGGCCGGTCGACGAGGTTGCTCAGCGCCGTCCGGATCGACGTCCCGAGGCGACTGGCCGACAGTTCGTCGGACTCTGACGGCGTGCTCATCGATTCTCACCGGTTCCCGATCCGTCCGTGAGAGCGTTCCCGCCCGAGTTCGACCGCGACCCGATGACGCCCGTCGCCGTCTCCTCGGTTCGAGTTCGGTTGAAGACGGTCTGGCCAGTCTCGCCGTCAAAGGCGTGGACGTGGTCCGCGGGGAGTGTGACTCGGACGCGGTCCCCTTCTCGCACGCGCTGTCCGCCTGCGACGGTCGCTACCACCTCGCCGAGTTCGTGGTCGAGATGAAGGACGTTCTCGTTGCCCATCGGCTCGACGATGCTTGCGGTGAACTCCGTCGTCCGTGGGCCTGGTTCCTCGGTGAGAACGACGTCCTCGGGTCGGATACCCAGCGTAAGCGAGTCCCCGCGCAGGTCGCGGTCAAGCGCCTCGCGCTGTGCGTCGGTCGGTTCGTACGTGAATCCCGGGAGCTGAATGTTCTCGCCGTCGAAGGTAGCTTCCAAGATGTTCATCGACGGCGACCCAATGAACGTGGCGACGAACTCGTTCGCCGGCTCGTAGTACATTTCCATCGGCGTGCCCACCTGTTGGAGTTCTCCGCCGGCAAGAACGGCGATGCGGTCGCCCATCGTCATCGCTTCGGTCTGGTCGTGGGTGACGTAGACGGTTGTCGCCTCCAGCTCATCGTGGAGTTCCTGAAGCTCGGTTCGCATCTGCGTCCTGAGCTTCGCATCGAGGTTACTCAGCGGCTCGTCCATCAGGAACACCGCAGGGTCACGAACGATGGCCCGGCCGAGGGCAACTCGCTGCTGTTGGCCACCGGAGAGCGCCCGTGGTCGTCGGTCGAGCAGCTCGCTGATGTCCAACAGCTCTGCCGCCTCCTCGACGCGACGCGTTATCTCCTCGTCGTCGAGGTCGGTCGTCATCTTCAGCCCGAACCGCATGTTCCCGGCGACCGTTTTTTGCGGGTAAAGCGCGTAGTTCTGAAACACCATCGCAATGTCGCGATCCTTCGGTTTGACGTCCGTAACGTCGCGGTCTCCGATGTAAATATTCCCTTCGCTCACCGTTTCGAGTCCGGCGATGGTGCGGAGCGTTGTCGACTTCCCGCAACCGGATGGGCCAACGAGGACGAGAAACTCGCCATCACGAATGTCGATCGAGAGATCGTCCACGGCCACGATGGTGTCGTCGCCGCTGTCGAAGCGCTTCGTCACACCGTCAATAGTCGTTTGAGCCATCGTCAGAGTTCAGAGTTGATCTGGCGCTCGGCGTCGGTCATCGCGGTTTCGGGGTCTTTGTCACCGGTCAGAACAGCCTCCGCTTCGTTCATGATCGTGTCGAGGATCATCGGCGTCTGCGGTCCGAACACCATCGGGTGGGCGACGTCGCCGAGGTCACCCAACCCGGAGAGCAGGTGCCGGTCATCGTAGAAGTCACGATCCAGAAGCGACTGTCGTGACGGGAGCGCCGTGCCGGTACTAACCCAGTCCCACATGCCCTCCTCGTCGGTGAGCGCCTTGATCAGGCCAAGAGAAGCATCCGGAGCATCCGTGTTCGCGGAGGCCGCCCATGCGGTCGTGAATGAGATGGTGGCTTCCTCGCCGCCTTCTGGGATGGGCATCCCCACCTCGGTCGCCTCATAGAGGTCGCTGTACTCCTGTTCAAGTGTAGACACGGACCACGCACCGGTCATTGCCATGCTGATCGTTTCCGCGTCCATGGCGGGTGGTGCCCACGTCGAATCAAGGTCGCTGCCGTAGATTCCGGCGAGGTCGTCCTCGACGAGGTCGTTCAGGAACGCCATGGCCTCGACGGCCTCCTGTGATCCGACCACCGCTTCGCTGCCGTCCTCAGAGAGGACGTTCCCGCCGTTCTGCAGGATAAGTTGAATGAGCGTGTTTCGGGGCTGGCTCCCGACCGCCATCGGGTAGTCCACGTCAGTCGACTCACCGATTGCTTCAAGGACGCTCCGGAGCTCGCTCCAAGTCTCCGGTGCGGACACGCCCGCTTCCTCCAAGTGGTTCGTATTGTAGAAGAGCCCAACCGGCGTGAAATCCTTCGGGATCCCGTAGACTGAGCCCTCGTAGGTGAACGGCTCGAGCAAGTTATCGAGGATGTCGTCCAAGTCGTAGTCGTCGGCGTCTCGCAGATCGGACCCGACCGAGAGGAGCGCGCCGTTCCGCATGAATGTCGGCGCCTCGTCGGAGATCAGGTAGAAGACATCCGGCTCCTCGTTTCCGGCGAACTGCGTCTGGAGGTTTTGCGAGTACTGATCGTAAGGCGTGTTCTGGTACTCGACCTCGACACCCTCCGCCGAATTCCCGTAGCTGTTCAGGATCTCCGTGACTATCTCGCGTTCGACCCCCTCGCCCCAACTGGCGGCGGTTAAGGTCGTCGTTTCGCTGGATCCTTCGGTCGCATCTCCGCCACTGGAGTCGCTCCCGTCGCCCGAGCCGGTACTACCGCCGTCACCGCTACAGCCGGCGAGACCGACCACCGCACCGGTGCCGATGAGTTTCGCGAGCGACCGCCTGCTCAGCCGAGACTGACTGCCCACAGTATTGCTGCTGTTTGTCATGGTGTGACTCTGCTCTGTATGTCTAACTAATCCTATTTATAATTTATGACGGCGGCTGTGACCACGGCTCGTGGGGCATACACTCCGTCGACACATACATTTATTAATCCTTCATTTTTAGCATTCTTTGTATGCCCCAAATCACGTTCATCGGAGCGGGTAGTATGGTGTTTGCTACCAAAATCGTCGGCGACATCCTCTCGTTCGACGAACTCTCCGACAGCACGATCGTATTGATGGACATCGACGAACACCGACTGGACCAGACGGCACGGGTTGCGGAAGCGATCGTCGAGAACGAGGGTCTCGACGCGACGGTGGAGTCGACGACCGACCGGCTCGATGCACTGGAGGACGCAGATTACGTTCTCAATATGATCAACGTCGGCGGGACCGAGCCGTTTGAAAACGAGATCCGCATCCCCGAGCGGTATGGGGTCAAGCAGGCTATCGGTGACACGATCGGACCGGGCGGCATCTTCCGGGGGCTCCGGACGATTCCAACGATGCTGGACATCGCAGGCGACATGGAGGAAGTATGTCCCGATGCGCTGTTGTTGAACTACACGAACCCCATGTCGATCCTGTGCCAAGCGATGTTCGAAGCGACCGACATCGAAACGGTCGGCCTCTGCCACAGTGTCCCCCACACCGCCGAGGCCATTGCCGACTACGTCGGTGTTCCCGAAGACGAACTAGAGTACTGGGTCGCCGGCGTTAACCACGTCGCGTGGTTCCTCGAGGTGACACACGACGGCGAGAGCCTCTACCCAGAACTCCGCGACGCCGGCGACCGACCCGAGACTTACGACCGAGACACGGTTCGCTTCGAGATGCTGGACCACTTCGGCTACTTCCCGACCGAGTCCTCTCATCACATGTCTGAATACGTCCCGTACTTCCGTACCGACGAGACGACGATAGAAGCGATGACGGGTACCGATTACGCTGAACGGATGCCAACCGCGACGTACCTTGAGGGGTGGAAGGAACGCTCCGAGGAACGCGACGATCCGGACCTGAACGTCGATCTCGACGAGGTTAGCGCCGAGCGGTCGGAGGAGTACGCATCGCGACTCATCCACTCCCTCGAAACAGACACCCCCCGTCGGTTCAATCTCAACGTCAGCAACGAGACGAACGCGATTGAATCGCTACCCGCGGACGCTTGCGTCGAGGTGCCCGTCCTCGCCGACGGGACCGGTATCCACCCGTGTTCAGTCGGCGAGCTCCCCAAATCGATCCGGACGTTCCCACAGCAGCACACAGCCGTCTACCAGCTTGTCGTCGAAGGCGCGTTGGAGAATGATCGTGCGAAGGTGCACCGCGCGGTCAAACAGGACCCGCTGACCGCCGCACAGCTGACACTGCCGGAGATTCACGAGATGACCGAGGAACTGCTGGCGGCCAACGAACCGTATCTGCCGCGGCTTGAGTGAGTTCCCGAAACCGGAGTTACTCCAGCGAGGCTGTGTTCATCTTCGACGCGTGGCGGCTAGCACGGCGAGGAGCGTTTGCGAAGAGGTACGTCGCAGCACCCAAGAAACGCTGTTAGTAGATTTGTTCACAATGCATGAACAATATATGTGGTCGCGACGATTTCTCGTGTGGCTCGCACCGCTGGTGACCTGGATGGCCAATTAGAAATTACAAACATACGTGTGTAATACAACTCTCGGATTTGGGCCGTAAACTTCCTGGCGGACGGGGAGACAGAGTGATGCGTCCACAGTCGTGTGATCAGATGAGGAATACATCTCCTTTCGACATTAAACCACCCATCATATTAAATCAAACTAACTGGCGTGCGTATCGTTCATATCACCAAAAGAGAGCGGAATAGCGTACACCTCCCCTCATATATGCGGTTCGAAACGTTCGCTCGAACACGGCCGCCTTCCGTGTTGAGTGGCGATCCGGTCTGTCCATGGTGTGACGTCCCCATCTAAACGGCCGCGTTCGAGAAGTTAGACTGTCGTCGCTCGGAACCTGACGTCGAGTTCCTACATAGTTCACGATGTATGAACAACTTTTTCCGTGGCGGGGCCCCAACGGATGGTATGCCAAGGCCAACTGTCCGCGATCCGAGCGACCTCAGCACGCCAGTTGCACGGACGACCGTGACGAGCTTCAGGATCATCGACGCGATGGCCGGTCGGACGTCCGTGGGCGTCAGCGAACTCGCGGACGAGCTTTCGATTCAAAAAGGGACCGTACACAAACATCTCTCCACGCTCGAACGGGTCGGATATGTGGTCAAAACGGGTCGCAAATATCGACTGAGCGTCGGATTTCTGGAACTGGGTGCGAGCGTGCGCGCGAGAATGACCCTCTACAACGTAGCTCACGGACCACTGAAGAAACTATCTGAGGCGACCGAGAAGACGGCAAGCATCATGATCCGCGAGGGGAATTGGGGTGTGTACCTGACGCGAGTCGTGAGCGAAGAGCACACGCAGACGGAGCTGTTCGAGGGAGAGCGAGTCCCTCTTCCCGCTACCGCCGGGGGAAAGGCGATACTGGCGTACCTCTCGGCGGACGACCGCAAAGCCGTCTTCGACGAGTTCGTTCCGTCCGAGTATACCGAGAACACGATCAGCGACAGGGACGCGCTCGACGCCGAGTTACAGGCCGTACGGGATAACCGCCTGGCACACGACAGGGGCGAATACGACAGCGATCGCCACTGTATCGCGGCGCCGATCACGGATAGAGACGACGACCCTGTCGGCGCGGTCACCATCTCGGGACCGGCCGAACAAATGCGAGAGGAATCGTCTCAGTATGACTTCTCGAGTATCGTCGCAAGCACCGCGACCTCCATTCAGAACAAGGTGCTCCAATGACGCCCATGACGACGGTCCGCCGGACAGAATGGCGTTGGACCGAACCGATGAGTCGATCTGTACCGGGGGGTGCTGCCTGATGTCCCGAAGCAACCGCCCCAACGTACTCGTGGTGCTCACCGACCAGCAGCGGTGGGATACGCTCGGCGTCTATGATTCGCCGATGGACCTGACCCCGACCCTCGACCGCCTCGGGGCGGAAGGAACCGTCGTCGAGCAGGCTATCACGCCCCAGCCCACCTGTGTCCCGTTCAGGGCCGCCTTCCAGACAGGACGGTTCGCGACGGAGACGGGTGTGTGGCGCGAGGGGTTAGAGCTCGACGACGATGTTCGGACCCTCGGGCACCGGTTCGCCGACGCGGGATACGACGTCGGCTTCGTCGGCGGATGGTACCTCTCCGGGGCGTTCGAAGAGCCCGTCTCGGAAGGGTCGCGGGGCGGATACACTGACTTCTGGCGGGCCGCCGACGTACCCGAGTTCACGTCGCACCCAGAAGAAGGGTACCTCTACGACGAGGCGGGCGACCGAGTCACCTTCGACGCATATCGAACAGATGCGTTCACGGAGTTCGGGATCAAGGGGCTGGACGCCCTCTCGGAGCCGTTTTTCTTAGTCGTCTCGTATCTTGAGCCGCACCACCAGAACGATATGTGGTCATTTGTCGCCCCCGAGGACTACGCGGAACGCTACGGCACCGACCCGTGGATTCCGGGCGACTTGAAGTCGAGCCCGGGCGACTGGTACGGCGAGCTTCCCGATTACTACGGGATGGTCAAGCGACTGGACGAGGCGGTTGACGATCTCCTCTCCGCGCTCGAGGAGCGGGGCATCCGGGACGACACCGTCGTCGCGTACACGTCCGACCACGGGTGTCACTTCCGGACCCGACCAGGGGAGTACAAACGGACGCCGCACGAGTCGGCAGTCCGTGTCCCCGCGATCCTCGCCGGACCGGGCTTCGATGAGGCGCACAACGTGGAGCGCGTCACTAGTCTCCTCGACCTCCCTCCGACCCTCTTGGAGGCGGCGGGACTCACACCGCCCGACGAGATGCACGGAGACAGCCTGCTTCCCGTGATACGGGGTGATGAATCAGACGAGGACGGTCTCGCGTTCGTCCAGATCAGCGAGTCGCAGATCGGGCGGGCAATCCGGACGGACCGGTGGAAGTACGCCGTGGCGGCGCCGAAGCTCAACGGCTGGCGCGGCGGCAACGGCGACCCGGCGAGCGATACGTACGTGGAGCGGTACCTCTACGACCTCTACGAGGACCCGTTCGAGCAGGTGAACCTTGCGGGCCGTCCCAACTACCGCGACACCGCAGATCGACTTTCCCGCAAGCTACAGGAGTGCCTCACCGATATCGAGGGGGAGACTCCGACGATCAGACAACTCGACAGAGGTTTCTCCGAGTACTGATCCACCGCGTCCGTCCCGACCCCCGTCGACGGTGCTGTTGCGAGTCCCGTTCCAGCGGGCGGGGCTGCAAACGAATCGAGAGGCTGTTTCACAAAAACGGAGCGGGGCGTACGAAACCGCTATTATGTATTCCGCGGTACGCTGTTGAGCCGACGTCGCGTTGAGGTACAGTCGGGGCTCTGGATCGACCGATGTACAATTCCCGATGGCGGCAGTCGACCGACGGTCACGCCGAGAGTCGAACGCGCGGAGCGGTCTGCGATCGGCATTACCGAGGCTTTTTATCGTAGTACTTAGACGATAACTCACACTATGTCGATCGGAGTCTGTTACTTCCCCGAGCACTGGCCGCGGGAACGGTGGGAGACCGACGCCGCGCAGATGGCCGACGCCGGTATCGAGTACGTTCGGTTGGCCGAGTTCTCGTGGAGCATCATTGAGCCGGAGCGCGGTGTGTTCGACTTCTCGTGGCTGGACGAGGCGATCGAGGTCCTCGCAGACCACGGGCTGAAGGTCGTCCTGTGTACGCCGACCGCGACGCCCCCGAAGTGGCTCGTCGACGAACACCCGGAGATCCTCCAAGCCGACCGCGACGGCACCTCGCGGCACTTTGGCTCGCGGCGGCACTACTGTTTCAACTCGCCACAATACCGAACGGAAACACGTCGAATCGTCTCGGCGATGGCGAGCCACTACGCAGACATCCCCGCAGTCGTCGGCTGGCAGACAGACAACGAGTTCGGCTGCCACGGGACCGTTCGGTGTTACTGTGAGGACTGCTCGGCCGCCTTTTCCGAATGGCTCTCCGAGCGGTACGACGATATCGATGATCTGAACGAACGGTGGGGAACCACCTTCTGGAGCCAGCGGTACCGCTCGTTCGAGGCGGTCAACCCGCCGCGGCCGACGCCCGCCGAACACCATCCGTCGCACCTGCTCGATTACTACCGCTTCGCTACCGACAGCGTCGTTGACTACAACCGCCTCCATGTCGAGATCCTGCGCGACCATGGCGACTGGTTTATCACACACAACTTCATGGGTGACTTCGAGACGCTCGACGCGCACAAAGTTAGCGACGACCTTGACCTCGTCTCGTGGGACTCGTACCCGACGGGATTCGTCCAAGACCGGCGGTCTGGTTCCCCTTCGATGGACGAACTGCGAGCGGGCGATCCCGATCAAGTCGGGATGACACACGACCTCTGTCGAGCGACGAACAACGCCCCCTTCTGGGTTATGGAACAGCAGCCCGGAGACATCAACTGGCCGCCGCGCTGTCCACAGCCGGGCGAGGGCGCGATGCGCCTCTGGGCGCACCACGCGGTAGGCCACGGTGCGGACGTGGTGTCATACTTCCGGTGGCGACGGTGTCGGCAGGGCCAGGAACAGTACCACGCAGGTCTTCGAAAGCAGGACGGCTCCGCCGACCGTGGGTACGTCGACGCGTTGAACGCCGCCGGAGAACTCGACGCCGTCGATCCCAACCACGTGGACGCGCCGGTAGCGCTGCTTCACGACTACGAGAACTGGTGGGCCATCGACATTCAGCCGCACGCCCCCGACTTCGATTACTGGGAGCACCACCGAAGCTACTACCGAGCGCTGCGGTCTCGGGGCGTCCAGGTCGACATTGTCCACCCCGAGGCATCGTTAAAAGGGTATGAGGCCGTCGTCGCCCCGTGTCTCCACCTCGTCGACGACGACCTCGCCGCCCGCCTCACCGATTTCGTCGAGGGAGGAGGGGAACTGCTCATGGGTGCCCGGTCAGGAGTCAAGACGCCGGCGAATCAGTTACACGAGACGCTGGCTCCGGGGCCGCTCGCCGATCTCGCCGGCGTTCGGGTCGAACAACACGAGAGCTTTGCGAAGGCAACCGACCTCGCGGTCAAGTTCGACGGAGACGACTACGCGTACTCCGTCTGGGGCGAATGGCTCGCACCCGAGGAAGCGACAGTGGTAGTCGCAGAACACACGGTCGGTCCGGCTGCCGGTCAGCCGGCGATCACGCGCGCCGAACGCGGCGGCGGGTCGGTGACTTACTGTGGCATCTGGCCCGACGAGGACCTGCTTGATGCGCTCGTCACCGGACTGTTGTCGCGCGGCGACATCTATATTGGGGAACGTCTCCCAGCGGGTGTCCGACTTAACGAACGGGACGGCCTGACGTGGGTGACGAACTTCACCGGTGAGCCGCGCAATATCGACGTGGCCGACGGGGACCTCCTCGTCGGCGGCGAGACGATTGAACCGTACGGCGTCGCCGTCGTCTCCGGACCCCGATCGGCCGTGACCGTTCGGTGACTCGTCCGCGTGAAAGGACCCCGCGTTGGACGGCGTCCTCACCTGACGGTCCGGTCGAGGAACTGCTGGATGATGTCGGGTCCGCCGGTTGGCGGTCGGCAACGAGGGGGGCGGAGCCCCCCGTCGGAGGCGTGTGTTACTTCGGACACCGATTGGGAAGGGCACGACACCCTGGTAACGCGGCCCATCGCGGTGTGCTCGGATTCGATCACGTCGAGGGACAGCCCCACCGACCGGTCTCAGCTACTACTGCTCGGTTTGCCTTTGACCGATGGATCGTACGGGTTCGGATCAACGCCGTAATCGTCGGCGTGTTCGCTGTAGGAGAAGAACCGTGGCGCATCCGGATCGAACGGTCGCTCGAGCGCGTCGAACGCGGCCTTCTTGTCCCAATTCTGGAGGCCGCCGATCGCGGAGCGGTCCTCCAGGTCGTGGTGGTCGAGCTCCGGTTCGGTGAGTTCCCACATTTCCTGGCCCGCCTCCGTTCGGACGATGACACTCGAGTACTCGTCGGACGAGCCGACCGAGCCGACCGAAACGTCCGCACAGTAGCCGGTGAAATCAGCACACTCGTCACAGCCTTTCAGCGCGGCGCTGTGGAAGTTTTCGATGTCTTCCTCGAGGATCATCTCGTCGGAGTGGTCCCAGACCATCAGCTTGCCGTGAAGGATGTCCATCTTCTTGATATCTTTCGGCGGAATGTCGCGTTTCTCCTCGAGTTGTTCGCCGACGAACTTGTAGTAGTTGAAGTTCTTAGTACACATCAGCGCGATCGTGTACTCGATCGCACGGACGCCTTCCTCGTGGCTGCCGTAGTCCCACTCGAAGTCCTGCAGGGCTTCGATACCTTCGATCACACACGGCGTCCCGACGACTGCGAGATCGAGGTCGTCGAGGTCCATCTCCGGGAACGTCTCTTCGATGGCTCTGTAATCGAGGTGTTCCAGCGCCATCGTCTGGTTGTAGAACGACCCTGCGTTCTCGATACACTCCTTGGGAGTGGTTGCGATAAACGGCTCAGCCTTCCACGGCTCGTCCTCACTTTCGGTTGCGATGACCGCGCCGTCGATCTTGCCCTCCTCAAGCAGGCGAATCAGCATGGCGGTGACGACGCCACCGTCCTGTGCGTTCTCTCGCCAGTTGTCTTGGACCTTTGCGGAGTGTTCATCGATCGGGTCGCCGGCACCTTTGACGTTGTCTTCCCCGCCGGTAATCTTCCACTGGCGTTCGTATCGAAGGCCGCCACGGGGACAGAAATCCCAGCAACGCGAGCAGCCAATACACATCTTCGTTAGCGTTGGTAGTCCGTCCTCATCGGTACCGATTGTATCGACCGGACAGACGGCGATACAGCTACCACACTGGATACAGCGATCCTCCTGTATGACAGCCTGATCGAGTTCCGTAAACCAGGTTTCAGACGGTTTACTGCCCGCGTAATCGTCCCGCAACTTTGGTGTCTCGCTACCGCCGTCGGTAGCTACGTTGGATGGTTTTTTTGGGAGTGTATCGTCAGAAGTCACATGTTAGATCACCACATTGAGCCTATATCAAAATTACTGTCCGCACAGCCGGTCTCAGCTACGACACTCAGATGTAACTTCATGCAAGATATGCACCCTGAATTCAGCACGTCAGCTACAACCCACCCAACCAATGAATTACAATGATCCACTAGATAGTAGGAGTATGTTACGTTTATCTGTAACAGTTATCTGTGATCCAGAGATTTAGAGATATCTGAATTATATGTCAGACATACGTCATCCGGGGAGAATAGAAGAGAAGCCGTCAGTCGGTTAATCCATAGCCTTCGTCACGCATCAACTCAGCAACGGCCTCCGGATTTTCAAACGCAAATTTGAGCGCAAATTCTCGAGCGTCGGTCTTCGCAACTTCGCCGACATCGAGTTCGTCAGCAAGTTCATTTCGGAATTCAGATTCCTGACTGTTTACTTCCGGGCGGAGATGGACCTCAATTCGCTTATCTCGTTCATCACCGACGTTACTCCGGCGGACGAAATACGGGAACTCACGGCCGTCTGAAGAAGATTCGTCAGATGGCGTTGACTCAGTAGTGGTTCGCTCGTTTGTAGTCGTCTTTGACTGGCTGGGTTCTGGCTCGGTGTCATCAGAGGATGCGAACGGAGGTTCCGACTCTTCATCCTCCGAATCGTCGTCGCTATCACCGAAGTCGAGATTTCCAGATCCCTTTTTCATTACGCCGTCACCTCAGTTTCTGCGTCGTCGTGAACATTGAACGTGTACTCGCCTTTCCCCTCGATATCGAGCGTCAATTCCGGATCAATCTCGGCGTCGAACGTCTCAGTTGCAATGAACGCTGCGAGTTCGTAGATATCGCGGGCCGTTTCGAGTTCGCGATCGCGAAGGCGTCGTCGACCAGGTTCACTGACCATCTCACCGTCCTGTTCGAACGTTTTCCATCGTTCTTCGATGACCTTGAATGCCGAGCCGCGAGCTTCCCACATCGTATCCATCAAGCTCTCGCGGTCAGGGATGGCGACCGGAGTCTCATACGCATCAGTGTTCTTGAACTGTTTCGAGTACTGCTGGTGAGCGTTCGTCTGACCGACTCCGGACGGAACGACACAGGACAATCCAACCTCAATGTCCAGCTGGTCGCTCATGTTTGTGACGAGTTCCTCGAGGCCATCGAGACTCAGGTTGCCTTTCCCTGCCGGCTTGACCGGCGCAACGAGTGTCCGCATTGCATAGATCGCATTAAACAACAGATCCTCTGCTCGAGCGTTCGGGTCAATGAGAATCGCATCGTACTGCTCCTGGAGCTGTTCCTCGTTCCAGAGTAGATCGTAGAGCAACTCATAGCGCGGGAACTCGTCCTTACTCATGTTCTTCATACCCGTTTCATAGGCGATCTTCTGCTCGAGATTGGACGTGAAATCGCCGAGCATGTCGTGGCTCGGCACGACATCAACGCCTTCTGAGGATGTCTCAATCAGATCCTCAAAGTTACCGTCAGGCATCTCGAGAATGTGTTTCACGAGATTGTCGGCTTCGGGATCGCTTCGATGCTCCCCGACGTCGAACAGGCTCGTGAGATTCCCTTCCTGGGGGTCGAGATCGATCACGCAGACATCCAGGCCCATCCGCTCGAGACTGACCGCGAGATTCGCTGTCGTGGTCGTTTTGAACGTACCGCCGGACTCCGAGTACACGACTGCCGTTATCATATGCATTCGATACAGTCATCAATTACTTAAATCTGTACTATATTGCTATTCCAGATATCTGTTACAGTGATCTGTTTCGTGTGTCTGTAATATGGTCCTGTAATGGCGCTGTCGGGCAGTTTTCTGGTCTGTGGTGATGAAACGGAGATCTGAAGTAGCAAGGTGTCGTCTCTATGATCTCGATAGGCGGCTTTGGAGTGAAGGAATTCGATATATGATCGCCAGACTTCCGCCACAAATATCTGCGACAATCATCTGTTATAGTGATCCGTAACGGGTATCTGTAACATAATTCTGTAATGGCCCTATCAGGCGATTTCTTGATCCACATAGATAAAACGGATATCTGGAGCAGCAAGTTATTGGCACTATGATTTCGATAGATGGCTACGGAGAGAAGGAATTCGATCTATGAATTCGATGCCTCAGTCACAAAGGCCAATAACAGATAGCTGTTACAGACATCTGTAACATTACATCACATCCTGCTCCAGATGACTGGATCGAAGTTTTCTTTCCGGAAAGACCTCTGATGAGATTCTCTACGGTGTATAGTTTGCCCTCAGGAATCTATAATCCCACTACTAACAAGATTTATCGAGACTCTTTCCGGAAACGACCCAGTCACGCTTTTATGATTTGCTGGGGAAACAGGCTGTCAACAACGTATGATCCGCGATGCTCGAGTCCTTCGCGCCGGTTTCGTTCCTCGAGAAGTTGAGCATCGCGACGCCGAAGTGAACCATCTTTCGAGTGTCCTCAAACCCATCACGAACGGCGAGCCTGCTGACACGGCTATTGTGACTGGACCGAGCGGCACGGGGAAAACCTGCATCTCGAAATTCGTTACCGAACGCCTTCGCGAAGAGGTGCTCGATGTCGAAGCCACCTACGTCAACTGCTGGCGCAACTATACTCGCTTCCGGACCCTCTACCAGATCCTTGATGACTTGGGAACGACGATCGACATCCATCGCCAATCAACGCCACATGACGAACTCATCGAACGACTCCAGCAGTACAACGGCCCTCGGACCGTAGTTATCCTCGACGAGGTCGATCAACTGGAGGATCCGAGCGTTCTCTACGACCTCCACAGCCTCCCGCAGTTTGCAATCATCTGCATTGCGAACAAGGAAGAGGACTTGTTCAATCGCGTTGATGACCGTCTCGTAAGCCGACTCCGCTCGAGCGAGCACGTCCGAATGGACAAATACCACAACGAGCAACTCTACGACATTCTTCAGGCACGCACCAAGCGTGGACTCGAGCAGGAAGCCATCACAGACGAGCAACTATACCGGATCGCGGATGCAGCAGCCGGCGATGCTCGTCTCGCTATTGGTATGCTCCGATCCGCAGCAAGCAAAGCCGACCGAGAGAACCAGGAGCGGATTACCGACGATATTCTGCTCGATGCAGCGACGGATGCCCGCGCGCAGATTAAACAGCGAAGCCTCGATTCGCTTACGCCCCATCAGCAGGTCGTATACAACATTGTTCGCGATGACGGCCCGCTTGCACCGGGAGAGATCCACGAACGATACGTCGACGAAGTTGATGATCCCCGAACGAAACGAACCGTTCGGGCCTATCTCTCGAAAATGGCACAGTATAATCTTCTTGAGGCAGAGGGGACAAGCCGAGACCGTGAATACTCATTAGTCAATTCAACAGCTTCCCCCTCTGTTCAGTAGCTTTCGAGAAATCATTGCATTTGTCCTATGAACCTCTTCTTGAAAGATATTTACTGTAGGAGAATCGCTCAATACAGATGCGAACCTAACGCTACCACATCCACCAGCGATCTGTCCTGTTGATAGAATTGTGTTGGCTATCGGTCACAGGCCCTTACCGTTACTAGGTAGATGGCCGTTCACCGCGTGATTCTCCTCGTCGACGGGTGCGTGATGTCGGACGGAACGTCTGGTACTAACACACAAGCCATGAGAAAACATATCTTATTAGTTTTCAATAATCAAAGTATGCCTGGACCCGCGTTCGCATCTGGTGATAGCGTTTCTCTCCACCCTGTCGAAGAGGAAGACTACGAGTTCCTCCAGTACGGCCGCAACAACCCCGACATAAGGCGGCCGCTCGGATCTTCGACCATCTACTCCCGTGGCGATGTCGCGGAGATGGTCGAGGACGATGAGTACCGGTTTCTAGTCTGTGTGGACGAACACAGCGAATCTACAGAAGAAAGGAACAGCGGACCCGCAAGTAGTCTCGCTGAATGCACTAAACCTATGCGAGACGCAAGTCACGACCATCTCGAACCTGTCGGCGTCGTTGCCCTCCCGTGGGTGTTTGAGGACACGCAGTCAGCGTTCCTGATGTATTGGATCGCACCCGAGCATCAAGGCAACGGCTACGCCACGGAGGCGACTGAAATGCTCTTGAACTACGTGTTCCGAGAGTGTGGTTTCCACAAGGTCGCCGCGTACGTCCATGAGACGAATGATACGTCGGCGGCTGTACTGGAGTCGCTCGGCTTCCAGCGTGAGGGGACCTTGCGCCAGGAAGTGTTCTCCGACGGCGAGTGGCTCGACGAGTACCGCTACGCCGTCCTTGCCGATGAGTGGCTAGAGTGACATCGATCACAATCCTGGACGAGAACAATACAGATTTAACCAACATGTATGACTGTTGTCCCTATCTGTTGGTTAATACTTAGAACAGCCATAATTCAGGAATCGTTCTCGGAAGCGTCAGATAGGGTATGGCAAAAAGAAGATAGAGCCGTTGTACCGCCAATATAGATCTGTTTCCTGAAACAAGGAAACCACACGCTCTGGCTTATTGGAAGAGTGGCCATCTAGTCGAGTATGCTCGAGGGATCCGCGTCACCATCGAATCAGCTGGCAGTAGATCGTCCGACTCGAGGAGCAGACCGCAATCGCGATCTCGTCAAGCGAGCCGATCCAGCGACCGACGAGTTGCTTCTCCCTTCGCTCGAGAAGGGAATTACGCTCCTAGACATCAACGGGGATGGAGATGTCCCAGTTCTGCAGTCACTTGTCCTTGACCACTTACTTTTGAACGTCGGGCCCGCGTTCTGGGTCGACGCAAATAGTCACGCTACTACGACTGGACTCGCTCGAGTTGCACCGAGCCAGCGGTTACTCGATCGAATCCACGTTGCTCGAGGCTTCACTCCCTACCAGCACTATGGAGCGATCTGTGACCTCCCCACTGCGGTAAATCAGTCCATTCAGCAATCGACTGCAAAAGCGGACACGTCACGTCGGAAGGCGACTAATCGCGATGGGGAATCATCTCCGCATACCCCCTCCCTCCTTGTGGTCCCAGCAGTCGATGTACAGTACCGTGCTGATGACACACTCCGAGAAGCGCATTCAGAGACACTCCAAGCGAGAACACTCGCACGATTAGCCACCTATGCTGAGGGATACGATATCCCGGTTCTCGTTACCCGCAGTAAGCGAGACGAATTCACGGCGCCGATCGCGACAGTTGCCGACCACCATCTGAAGTGTGAACAGACCCGAATGGGACCACGGTTCGTCGGTGAGGAGTTCGAGACGCTTGTGTATCCGGTCGACGATGGCGCATACTATCAGACGACGTTCGCGTATTGGCAGCAGCTGCTTGGTGCTCGAGCGAAGCAGCTTGGTCTAGAGCCGGCTACCCCCTCGACGTCATCGGAACGTGCTGCAAGTATCGGGACAGGTGTAACTGCTGGCGGAGAGACGGCAACGCTCACTGCGAATCCACTGCTCGACGCGTGGACTGCTGCTGATACGGGAGGGCGATAACGATGGGGCGAACCAATCCGACGTACCGGGATGCCCTTCGGGCGATCGAAGAGCGATGGTCGGACTTCCGGCAGGCTCTTCGCCGTCGTGATCAACCTCGATTTGACCAGCTGTTCACGTACGCTCGTGAGCACGCCGACGCCAGTGGGTTACTGAATCACCAAAATCCGCTGCTTCCGGCACTCCTCAGCATCGATCTCGAGCAGGAAGCGCGCCTAGATGCACATGAGGAACGCCTCGAGGAACTCGAAGCGGCGCTCGAAGCGAGAGACGACCATACAGACGATTCGGCTGAGAGCGACGAATAGCCATGCCATTCACAATCGATTTTCTCGATAATGGTCGCGTTCTCGAGTGGGAGACAACATCCGACGGTGCTGTCGCGACCGAGCGCGACGACTACACGCCACGCTTCTACGTTGCACCCCGGTCATCAGATACGGATCTCGACCTCACAGAGCTTAGAACGATCTACGACCGGCATCCGGATGTCGTCACAACCGAGGTTGTTCGTCGAAGACCTGGCTTTCGGCGCGACGAGGAAGACGTCCTTGCCGTCGACGTCGATCATATCGATCGGGTCACATCGCTAGCGAGTCAAGCTCGACAGCTGTCCGACTATCCGATTGGGGATCTCGCCTGCTTTAATGTCGATTTCTCGCGCGAGTTCCGGTACTGTTTGGAGAACGGCCTCGATCCAACGCCAGCGACGGACCTGTCGACGCTTCGCCTCAGTGTCCCGATGAGCGAGTCCGGGAATGAGACGTACAGAGAGCTGTCGATCGACGGTGAGACAGTTAGTGGTCGATCAGCGGATATTCTGACTACAGTCCAAGCGGCACTCAAGGCCCATGATCCTGATATCCTCATTTGCTCGACGAGCGAGATCATTCCGACATTGTATGAGATGGCAGCGACCGCGGGAGTCGGTGACTTTACACTAAGTCGATGGTCTGGCGTTGAGTACCAACAGCTTGCAAGTCGGTCGACATATTCCAGCTACGGGCGTGTCGGACACTCCCCTGCCCGGTACAACGTTCCTGGTCGAGTGATCATCGACGAGTCGAATACCTTCTTCTACGGCGAGACAAACCTCGAGGGCATCCTCGATCTCGTCTCCCGCTCGAAAAAGCCAGTCCAAGAGCTCGCGTGGGCATCAATTGGAAACGTCCTCACTTCGATCCAGATTTGCGAAGCCCACGACCGCGATGTATTAGTGCCGTGGAATTCCTGGCGCCATGAGTTCTACAAGCCGATGGGCACGCTCCATGACGCTGACCGTGGCGGGTTCATTTTCGCGCCGGATGTTGGTCTCCACGAAGACGTCCACGAGCTCGATTTCTCGAGCCTCTACCCGAATATCATCTGTACGCGAAACGTCTCACCGGACGTCATCCGATGTGACTGCCATCACGATCGCGAGGATGTGCCGGAGCTTGAGTACTCAATCTGTGATGAGCGTGGCTATCTCGTTGATGTCCTCGAACCGATCATCGAGGATCGAGACGAGATCAAAGCCGCCATTCGACGCGAACGACAGCGTGACGAGCCTGATGAAAAGCGGCTTCGGGAACTCGAGGGACGCTCGGAAGCGTTGAAGTGGATTCTTGTCGCCTGTTTTGGCTACCAGGGATTTAGCAACGCGAAGTTCGGACGGATCGAATGCCACGAAGCAATCAATGCGTTTGCTCGTGAAATCCTGCTGACGGCGAAACAGCGCTTGGAAGCGGGTGGATGGCGAGTCGTCCACGGAATCGTCGATTCGATCTGGGTTACTCCTGATCCGACTATCGATGACACCGAGCGAACTGATCTCGAAACGCTTGCGACAGAGATCACTGAGACTGTCAACATTCGACTCGAGCACGAAGCCCACTACGACTGGGTTGCGTTTGTCCCCCAACGCGGGAGTGACGCTGGTGCGCTGACGAAGTATTTCGGAAAAGTCGCCGGCGAGGACGAGTTCAAGATTAGAGGCATCGAAGCCCGACAGCGGTCAACCCCACCGTTTATCGAAGAGGTTCAGCGGAAGTGTCTAGAACAATTTGACGCAACCCGGTCACCGGAAGCGGTCTTCGCCTATCTCCAGAAGGCGATCAAACAGCTACATGCCGGCGAGGTCCCAGTCAAACAGCTCGTCGAACGGAATCGCATCTCTAAACCACTCGAGGGATACACGCAAAACACGCAGAACGTCGCGGCCCTGAAACGTGCTCGCGACCAGGATCTCGCCATTCATCCAGGACAAGACATTGAATACGTCGTTGTCGATGACGAGAAGTCTTCGCGGGACCGTGTTGCCCTCACCCATGAGGAAATTGAGACCTATGACGCTTCCTACTACGAGACACAGCTAGTCCGAGCTGTCGAGAGTGTGCTGTCACCGCTCGGATGGGACCGGATAGATATTCAACGAAAACTCTCGACAGGGAAAGAGACTGTTCTGAGTTCGTTCGGCTCCGTCGACGAATTATCGTAGTGGATCTACCTCCACACAAAGTTTCCATCGTTCCAGTCTCGCTCCACGTTTCCGATGAATCAGCCGAACAAAGGAGAGTGTGGCGACGCACACCACCCTGCAAGTGTTCTCAATTTCAGAGGTGGTAGAGGAGGTATTAGGCTTGAACAAGATCGGACATTCCTGAATAAGTGGAATAGATGGGAGTTAAGCGGTAACAGCACGTTTTTCTCGACTACTCTTTATTCCCTCTCTTTATGGATGATCCCTCATTCCAGGATGACCCACTCATCTGCTGGTGGGAAGAACACTTGCAGGGTGGTGTGAGGTAATTCCATTGCCCCTGCCCTCAGCTAAATTCACTTTGCACACGGGGTGGGTGGTGAAGCATTAGATCCGAATACGTCCACAGACGAGCTGTGATACACTACTTCCCCGCTGATAATCGAGAATACGGCTCTCTATGGGAACAGTAGATGTTGCACTCGGTGTTGACGCGGACTGCGTCGCTGTAGAATCTTCTGGGCTGTGGACTCGCCAGCGGACTCCTCTAGAGGTCAGCCGCCGGGAACTTGCCGAAACTCGAGAACTGGAGTTGACCGCCTTTGTCGGAGATAACGGGAGTTAACCAACAGAGTGGGAAGCCTCATGAGATCGTTGGTTAAGAATGAGCAGAATAGACGGAAATCACTACACCCAGTATAAGCGAGAGAACCAAGGAGAGTAGGTACGTTGAGCAATCTAGGTATACTAAGGACGGAGGTGTAGACAAGACACACCTCTATCGATGTGTTTTGTTTGGTCAATAGATTTGAATATCTTATTAGGTCGAATAATAGTCGAGCAATGAGATAAGTCTCGAGGATACAGACACCCCTCTATCGATGTGTTCGATCTGTTCTTGTAGAGGCTAGTATGGAATAGAAGAAAGTAGTAGGCAGTAGCCGAATAGAAAATAATGAAAAGAGGACTTCTCAAGCCAGAATTCCTGAGAATGGCGAGGATCCGACCACTGAACGAATTGTTGGAACTGAAAGGACGAAAATAAGGATTGCAGATTCACATCGAACACATCGATAGAGGGGTGTGTGAGTGTTCCTTCTAGGAAGCTAGAAGAAGAGAAGAAGATAGATACCGTTGTTCTGTACTGTTGATCCTTCCTTCGGGTAGAATCAACAGATTAGACGATCTCTCTCCCTTTCCTTTCGAGTCTTTCTGTTGCTGAACCCCTCCCTTCTCGAGACTTCGAACACATCGATAGAGGGGTGTGTCTCTTCGTTCAGATCCTCTTTAACACTTCGACACGGATTCTCCTTCTATTCAGACGTTCTCAACTGAATATTCGCTCTCAAGCAGATCCGGCAACTAACGCAGCAAATCACACTTCGATAGGGGTAGGAGAACCTTTTTATAACCTGCCTGTATGGTCCTTCACATGGGTACTGACGACTCCGACGGTTCTCAACCTGAGACGAGAACACCGGAGGATGAGACTACAACGCAAACAGACCTTTCTTCGGCTCCCTCTGAATCGGACTCAACTTCGGATCAGGATACTGCCCCGATACCTAACGAGCAATCCTCGTCAACTGATCCTAGCTCCGATGACTCCTCGCAGTCGATCGAGGACATGCTGCTCGAGTTTGATCAACAGGATGGGCTAATTCGTGACCGATCGCTTCTCGATCCGAATTACGTAGTTACGGAAGATCGAATCGTCGGTCGCGATGAGCAACTCCAGGAAGTCACCAAGATGCTTCGTGTTGCACTCGGTGGCAATCGTCCACCGAATCTCTTCCTCTATGGTCCATCTGGTACCGGAAAATCGCTCATCACGAAAGCTGTCTGTAATAACATCAGCCGTATTTGTGAAACCCGCGACATCAGTTTCGGAACGATTGAGGTTAATTGCCAAGACCTCGACACTCTCGGCGTCGCGGTATATGAACTGACGAAACAGGCGGCTGATCAGGCCGGTGTGGATGTCCAGGTTCCGAAACACGGAGTTGCGACGAAAGAAAAATGGGATGAACTCTATCGTATCGTCAATGAGAACTTTGACTCGGTCGTATTCGTTCTTGATGAACTCGATATGCTCGTTGGTCGGCGTGATAAACAGGAACCAGCATTCTCGCGACTTCTATATCAACTCTCACGAGCTGGCGCGAACGACGACCTCACTGCCTCGATCTCAGTGGTCGCTATCTCGAACGATACACGGATGATGGAAGCTGTTGGAAGCCGCGCATTGAGTTCGTTTACCCCAGAAGACGTTCATTTCGATGACTACGACGCGAATCAACTCCAGGCGATTCTTCGTCGACGTCAAGACGCTTTCCACGACAGCGTCGTAGATGACGATGTTATTCCGCTTGCAGCAGCGTTCGCGGCGCAAACACACGGAGACGCACGGAAAGCGATTGACCTCATGCGTGTCGCCGGCGAACTTGCCGAACGAGAAGGTAACGAGCGTGTTCGCGAGGAACACGTCCGAGAGGCCCAGGAGAAGGTTGAGAAGAACCGTGTTCTCGAGGTCGTCCGCGGTATCAGTACCCAGAAAAAGCTGTGTCTCTACGCGACGGCAGCGGTCGCCTCCCAGACCAAGGATGGAGCCGCTCGGAGTACGACCGGTTATCAGGTCTATCAGTACCTCACTGACACCATCGATGCCGATCAGTACCACCAGGAAACGTACGTCAATAAGATGAAGGAGCTGACGACGTACTCACTCGTCGACTTTGAGCGACGGAGTCACGGTCCTAGCTCTGGCATGTTCTTGGAATTCCAATTCGAGGAGCGACCTGAGACTATCCTCGAGACACTTCGCGAAGATTCTCGGATCGATATGGTCTCATCCGAAGAAGTTCAATCAGTTGTGAAGGCACAAATTCGGAATCGAACGTAGCGAGAGTTCCTTCTTGGCAATGTGTTCGGTATTCAGTAGACACCCCTCTATCGATGTGTATCCAGTAGGTGCTATCAGGGAACATACTCATGGTCATCTTCTACTATCGGTTCTACCGAACCCTTTCCACACACCTCTATCGAAGTGTGATGTCCATCAATAAGCCCTGGGACGGCTGAAATCACTCGTATGGTTTTCTGAGTGGTGCTTTATTGATGCGGAAAACAAGATGAACTATAGGGGCAAACGTTCTCAGCGACTGAGAAAATAATTGAAACGGAAGAGACACCCCTCTATCGATGTGTTTCCTACCTCCCGTTTGACGATCCTTTGATGCATAAACCGTGCTATTTCCGGCGAGGGTGTCACTTCGCACACGAGGTGTCGATACTAAAACCACGACGGTGATTCGCTCTACTCGTCGGAGTTGACCGGTCCCTTATACTTGGACTTGATTTGATCCCCTTCCCTCCACTGCCAGTAGTAGTAGCGGTTGTCGTTGATCTCCTTGATCGTGATCGTGGCCTTTGATGGGACGTCGTCAGGGAGGTCATCGGGGCGCTCTCCAACCTCGTCTTCGTCTGGCTTTTCCTCGAGGCGGGTTTCACGCTCTTTGTACTCAGCCAACTCTTCGGCGTAGTGGGCAATATGTTGGAGCCGTTCGGGAGTGGACTCGTTGAGGGTGTTGACCAGATCCGTCGGTATGTCCGTTGGTGGGGTCGGTGGTTCGTAGGACATCAGCTACTGCCTCGTGTTAACCAACACAGGATACCGATCAATAATTTTGTTGGTTAAGTCGATGGTGATGATCCAGTCTCTGCTATCTGTAACACTACTCGAAACTGACCTATATTCAGGTTTCGTAGTATGTACCATCGTGCTCCGACGGATCGAATCCGAGGTCCTCGCCACGGTTGACCCCGGCGACACGAGTTCCAGGAGCTGGCAGCTGACTACAAAATCGAATCCTAATCGAGTGCTAATTTGGGCCGAGCCTTCGGGAGTTACGCTTCTTCTGGACGGGGAGCGTTCTCGTACTTGACCATCTTCTCGGGCTTGTCTGAGATGGTGTCGTAGATCTGCTGGAGCGTCCCCTCTGCTGGGAGGAGGTTGTGATCGTCGAGGAATTTACGTCCCTCCTCGGTGAGCCCGTAGAACTTCCACGGGTACCCCTGTCGCCGTTCGTCATCGTCGAGGGCTACCTCTTTGACGATACCGGCGTCGATGAGCTTCTGGATGTGCTTGTAGACGGTGGCGTCGCTGACACTGGGATTGAGCTCCTCGAGCTCGTACATCGAGGGGAGCTGCTCGGGGTGCTGGAGGATGTTGTTGATCAGTGCGAACCGCGTCTGTTGGGTAACGAAGTGGACGAGTTCCCGGGATTCCATCCCCTCAGCAGTCTCCAGGTCGGTGCTCATACGACACGATACACGTTCTGGCGGCAAGTAGTTCACCCTTGAGTAAACTACTCCAGGATAAACTACACTCGATTACGTTGGTAATTTACTCTGTAAACCATATCTCACGACGCTGAGAGCGTTGGTATATGTCCGACGAGGAGTCGCCCGTCCCCGAGGATGTCCTCACGAGTGCGAAGGACCAACTCGACGATGAGGAGATTTCGTTGGCGGAGAACGAGGAAATTCTCCACGGCCTGAACGAACTGACCCCCGTCTACGAGAACGACCAGTCGTACTTCGTGCTGGGGAACTACGACCGGGAACCGATCCGCCGACTGAACCTCGTGGTCGACCGCCTCAACCGCCGGCAGGACACCTACGCCTTCCGAATGGTCGATATCCGTGGCGAGTGGGACAACAGCATCCAGAAGTTCTGCCTGATCGCCGACATCGTGACTTACCTCGTCGGCGTCGCCGAAAAAGAGCCGAGTGACTTCCTCGTCGAACAGGGGCTCCTCGTCGGCACGACGGAGTTCTTCGCGAAGAGCCACGTCCTCAAGCGGCAGTACGAGGACGAGGGACACCCCTTCGGCTGGATGCAGGACGGTGTCTTCGAGCTGTTCGACCGAGAGGGGCGGCTGTACCACTGGCAGACCGAGGAGGAACTCGTCGACGTGACAGAAGACCTCCCGTGACGGGGCGGGACCGCGACTGCCTGTGTTAACTGACCTGGTCGTGCTGCTCAGCAACGTGCTCGGCTTCCTCAAGGACTGTCGTGAGATAGCGGTCAGTCATCATTCGACGGAGATGTGTCTCTGCCCCTCCACGGGCGCAGAAAAACTTAACCAACAGAGCGGAAGGAACCCATCACCCCGTTGGTTAACTGAGTTAGGACGAGGATCCGTCTTTGAGGATCTCGATCAGTTCCTCTGCTGTTCGACTAATCCGCCCGAGACGTTCGCGGACGACCTCGGGATCGTCCGACTCCCACGTAGCGAGGTAGAATGCTGACCCGCTGGTGTCGAGCCCGCAGTACCGGCCGACGACATACGCGACAGCTTCGGCCTCGAGTTCGCGTTTCGACCGCTCGGTGTCGTCGTCGACGTCGAAATGAAGCAGGGCGTGCGCGTACTCATGGATCAGCGTTCGGGCGAGATCGGCATTGTTCTCTCGGTCACGGATCTCGACGCGCGGCTGCATATCAATAAGGCTGCGCTGCTTACAGACGCCCCTCGCTTCACCGTGGGTCCACTCTTCCTCTGGAAGGATCCGAACCGTCACGCCGAGTTCGTCAGCGGCGTCGATCAACTGTGGAACGAGATCACCGGCGTCACCAGTCGCTTCTGTCTCGAGGTCCGGAAGCGGCTCACCCTTGGTCTGGGAGATGTCGAACACTGGGGCAGGCTTGAATCCGACGAGACCTTTCGACCACTCTTCAGGCGGTGTCTCGTCGTAGTCGCAGTCACTGTTCTCGTGGTAGCTGGGCGAATTCTCGCACTCCGGACACTGCTTCGTGATGATCGGTGCCCAGATCCAGATCGCCTGTTCGCCTTCCTTGACGTGACGATCGAATTCTTCCTGCCACGTTCGGTAGCCAGCAACTCGGGTTGCATCGGGATACTGGAGTTTGATCAGGAGTGTGTTCCGATGAGAGTAGTCGTGGAAGCGACTCTGGACGTCGAGCCACTCCTGAAACTCTGCGCTGGCCTGCGCATCGTCGACTTCGGCGACAAGATCGTCGATCCACTGTTCGATGGTGCTGTTCATCTCGTCAGATCGCGTGTCGGTCTGTTCGAAGGAGACCGACGAATCACTGGTCGTGGACATCGTGTTCACCGAATCAGGTTCACGGCGACTGCGTCTGTTCAGACCGCGCCGCACCCCTCAGGGGCGTTCAAAAACCGCTCTGTCGGTCAGCGGAGCTCGTGGCGTTCATCAGCAAAGCCGATCGTGACGAGGTACTCGAGGAATTCGTCGAACTGCTCGACATCGCCGGGTGTGTCGGTTGCAAGGTGACGTGCCCACTCGATAGCCCACCGGAAGGCGGGATCCGTTCCGCCTTTCCCGTGGATGTACCACCAGCGAGCTACTTTCAGCACGACCAGCGGGTTCGTCGGCGGCTGTTCGCCAGCAAGCCCACGGGTGATGGACGCGATCTCCTCGGGAACATCGGTAGGATTGACGTCACCTGATTGCATGTTCACGATATCGACTGGAATATCGTCGATTGACACATCGGTCGTTGGCTGTTGTTGACTCACGGAAACCACCTGACTGTGAGAGCTCTCGATGAAGCCCTCACCCTCTCAAGGGGGACAAAAACACCACTCTGGCTCGCTCGTCGGTGTCTCAGCGGCCGATCGTGCCCTGACGAGTGACCGGCGCGTCGGAATTAATGCTGAACGCGACGATGGTCGAGTCCTCGGTTGCAGTGATGGCCACGTCGTCGCCGCCAGGGATGACCGACAAACAAGGAATTAACCAACAAACCGGGAGCCATCTGTTACTGTTGGTTAATTCTTTCTGCAGACATGATGGGGAGTGGAGAAGCCCAGCACAAATGGGTACTATCCCACTGGAATGAAAACTAGAGGGGAGGTCAGTTGCCGCAAAATTCGAGGAAGCCATTCAGTGACCGTCTTCGACGGGTCGAAATTCGAACTCGCGGCTGTTCGCCGGTGCGTCATCCGGGACCTCGTTGTGATTGAGTAGGTACTCGGGCCACGCCTCGTATGCGAGTCCGACGAGGAGCGGCTCGACTTCTGCGAGGTACGCTGGATAGCCGTACGGTCCGGGATATGCTTCTGGATCCCAAGCGCGGATCCACAGATACGTCTGCTCTTTGAGTTGGCGCGTCCCTTGTTCGAAGAGTTCACTCGCCCAACTGAGTTTCTTCGACTCCTCTCCGAATACTGTCTCCGAGAGTTCTCCTACGTGCCAATAACTCCCGTCACCCCAACGAGCGAAACTCCGTGTCCCGTTCCGATCTTTCGCAATCTCTTCGAAGTTAGCACTCAGTTCGTTCTTTTTCCCGTACGCTTCACCTTTTCCGATGTACCGTGGGACAACATCTGTTGGAGAGGGATTCGCAGAGTTGAGTTGGAACAGGACGTAGAGTAAGCCACTCTCTCCCTCTTTCACGCCGTTCCTGTGAACACATCGTTTTCCCTCTCGACGAATCCGTTCGTCAATAGCGTCGCTTCGCTTGAGCACTGTCGAGGACCCGAGCGTCTTCGTCTCGACAACGAGGTCTTCGTCAGTCTCGAAGAGCGGTATCGGATCTGCCTCCTCGGAGTCGTTGATGTCTCGACAGATGGTCTTCTCAACCCATTCGTACCAGAGTTCGGTCTTATTTTCCACAGTTACCTTCTCAATGGGGAGTTCAGAGAGACGTGCTGCTTCCTCATTCAACGATTTGATATCCTCGTCAACCCACTCGTGACCTACTTTCCCCATCTCGTGGGGGACACGATTGGGGACGAAGTCGCGATTGGCGAACACGCGGTCGAACCGGGGAAGCGAGTGAACCAGACCGACCATCTTCCCCTCGAGTTCGTGCCGGTACGTTGGGTAGCCGTACGGACCTACCTCCAGATCGTCGACGTTGACTACCCACGCGTACAGCTGTGAAGCCGATTTTTCGTAGACAGTCGCTATGTGGTCGTACTTCCCGTAACTACCCCACGACCCATCGTCTTCCCACTCCGAAATGGGGAGGGCGTCCCGGAGCTTTCTGAAGTGATTCATCAGTCGACTCGCGACGTTGCTTGTTTCACCGATGTACACCGGAATCACGTCGAAAGGTCCGTCTACGGGTTCGTCAAGGAGATACAACATATACAGATAGTCACCACTCCCCCGACCTAGGCGATACGTATCGTACTCGTCGGTCATCGATAATTCCGAGCCGCTGTCGTTGACCATCGGAACCGGATCCGGTGTTGCAGTCGACTGGATGTCTGAGAGAATTGTCCTCCGCACAAACTGATCCCAGACCTTCTCTTTCGATCGTCTATTCGACATTGTCGGGAAAAGACAATATGCGATAATAAAGTTGGTTGGGACGATTCAGAGCAATACCCGATTTCCAGTTAATCTCCTAAAAGAGCCTCACAGGAGACTATGCCAGATGCGACACTTCGTCTGGCTCTTCGACGTCGTCGAACTCGCCGCGCTCCACAGGTTCCCAGTCCTCACCCGGCTCTGGACTCCACCAGTCGACCTTGTAGGCGCCCGGTGCGCCGAAGACCTTCACGCGGGCCGACCCATCAGGCAGGTCGCGTCGCAGTTTCTCGTCGACGTGGAGGTTCCAGGTCGTGGTTGTATCGAAGCAGGCGAGCACGGCCTCCTCGTAGCCGCGCGTCTCTCGGGATTCCTGGAGTTCGACCTGGGTGTTGCAGTTCTTGCAGAACACCCCCTCGAACGGGATGTGAGTGAAGACCTCCTGCCCGCAGACGGGATACCAGAGGAACTCGAACAGCGCCTCGCTGTGTCGGTCAAGTACTTCGAGACTCATTGGTTGACTCACCCGGCCGTACCGGGGCACCCTCTCGTGCCCGGCCGAAAAACAACACCCAGCGCTCACACATTCACCGTTCGGCGCCGTAGACGATGCGTGAGGGAGCTTCGTACCCACAATCGGGGCAGTCATATCACCGCTGGACTTTCGCCCCGTCTGCCGCCTTCTCGCCGACGCGAACGTCGTCGTTCGGACACTCCGGGCAGTTGAGGTCCGGTGCGGGCCGCTCCCGGAGCTCGTCACGGAACGATGTCGCATCCTTTGTCTCGTATCCCCGCGACCAGACCGGGTAGCCGTCGACGAGAATCACCCCGCGCCACTTGTACCGGTAGGAGTCCGGCGCACGATGCAGGACGGCTCGCGCACCGGTCTCGGTGTTCCGATACGCGAGTGTCGGCGAGCGGCTCTCGCGTCGCCAGTTGGTGATGGGAGGCATTATTCAGAAGTGGACGTCAGCGGGTACGATCCAGAGCTCTTCACTCTCCTCGAGAAGTCGATCTAACTGCCCACGGTGGCGAATGCCGGTTCCGTGTTCGGTGTACAGGAAGATCGTCGGGCCGTCGTACGCACCGACCTTGCGGAAGGCGTGCCGCGCGAGGTCCTCGTCGCGCATGATCTTCTCGTCGGAGAGTTCGTCGATGGCCTCTTTCACCCGCTCAAGGTTACGCTCGAACTCTTCTTTCGTTGCCTCCCAGCCACGCTCGAGCAGGTCCTGACCGTCATCGGAGTCGATAGGAGCTGCCGTCGGCAGCTCACCCCATCGTGCCTTCCCCGCAACAGACGTGTCCTCCTGGTCGAACGTCACGTAGTAGTCGAACACGGCGCCAGCATGTGGGTCTGCGCCGACCAACCGGTCGAACACCGTCTTTCCGGTGGACAGCGCGTCGTCGTGCGTCGATGTCCACAGTGATTTCCAATGGGTGACTATCGCTGCCCACGCCGATCAGCTCTAGTAGCGACTATGAGTCTCGTCATTATGCTCGCTGGATGCAGCAGCGATGAGATCGAAGATACGACCAATGAAGCGACAAATGAGGAAGATGGAAACACAACCACCGAAGCGGCAAATGGCCTCGAGGGGGATGCGGACGCGGAGGAGATGGATCCGGAGGACAACGAATTAATTCCGTCAATCGAGTATATCGACGACTCATCTGAAATGGAGTGGTACGCAGACCCCGACTGGAACGACGATTATGACACTACAATCATAAGTGTTGATCGGAGTGTGTATATCAATTTTGCCGTAACCAAATACGAGAGCCCAGCGCAGGCTGAATCAGAAATCCAGGGTTGGGCAGCACTTCTCTCGGAGAGTGCGGATATCTCCCATCTCTCGGACGCTGCTGACGCTTTCCTCGGCGAGCACTCTGGATTCACGGCTAAGATGTTCAGATGGAAAGACATTATCGGTGAAACCATTGTGGTTCCTGAGAGTCCAGAGACAAGGTCTGATAATGAGATGATCGCGAAGGAATTTTCGAATATAGTGGTTACCTATTGGAAAAACGAGCTTGGATAACTCCGTCTGAGAGACTATTCAGAACAATCCTCTATAGTATAGATATCAGTGGTGGTGAGACGTGGTATGTTGCCCTGCGAGTTACTCGGCGGTCACGCTCTTCGCGAGGTGCCGCGGTTTGTCGATCGACCGCCCCAACTTGTTCGCGACCCAGTATGCGACCAGCTACAGTTGCACGTTCGCGAGGATCGGCGTGACCCGCGGGCCGGCGGCGGGCCCCTCAAGGACGGCGGGCCACGGCCAGCGTTCCGATGGCTGGCGTAGTGGTGACTGCACGCAGGTAGCGACGGTTTTGACAGTGTCAAGGCGACGGGCTTGGACCGCCGCGCCCACCGCCGGCCGGGCAGCCGCCGCTCACGTCGAGAGGCGCCGCGCCGGTTGCGGTGCCACAGTGGGCGCGGCGCCCCTTGAGTCGGTGGTTGCCGCCCCGCTCGTCGTCGGCCACGCCGCTGGTCCGCTCTGACCGAGCGGGCCCACTGCGTCGCCCGGTCTGCAGGCGGAGCGCTCGAATTCTCCAAACTTAGATGTATTCGGAAATATATCGAACTCCTAGAATCTATCTGCTCGATTCCACGGGTATGCGCGGGTGGAACTAGACATCGAGGTATCGACTACGCATCCAAGAAGCGCGTAGTGAATCTCGGATCAAGGAATTGTATTCATCCTATTGATCCCAATTTCTCCCACGATTGTGCACTTCCTCTCGAGCCAGGCGCCGGCCGTCGAGAGGCTGCCCTGCCAGGGCTGGTCCATCGCGCATTGCCACGGATCACAAAGATATCAGAATAGGGAATAGTATCTCAAACAGAAAATTTGGCTGCATCTGCGGGCTCGGTCGGGCCTCAGACCCACAGCGAATGAGGGAATCGCAGCGTGCCAACTGCAGCCCCGGGTTGGCTGCCGTGCCCCAGCGGCCATTGGACGAGCGGCGTAGCGCAAATCGGCGGTCTGGGGCGTAAGCGCCCGCCAGGCATCGCTGGTCGGGCACGGCCGAGCGAGCCGATAACTATAATAAACATTAATTTGGTACCAGCCAACGTCGCTGAGTCGGGGGTGTAGGCTACTTGATTTACGAAAGTACTTGTGTAATCTATCGGCGCCGGCTCCGGGGCTACTGGCGATGACTGGGCTTTGACCATGTCAAACGACAGGGAGTGCCCGCGTACGGTGGGATGGCGCCCCCGTTTCGAGCCCGATCCCCGCCTGCAGTTAGTTCCCAGGAGGGGCTGGCGTTTGCAGGGTGACTTCAATCACGTTCGCCGAATCGACGATGCGGTCCGGGACCGTCGTCGAAAACCGCTCCCCGCGCATGCGACTCGTTGGCGCGGACAGGCTGATCGCTCCGTAGACGGTCTCGTCGTGGATGATCGGCGCCGCGACGGCGCGGACCCCGGCGATCTGTTCCTCGTCGTTGCGGGCGAAGCCGTCGGCACGGACGTCCTCGAGCTCGGCCCGTAAGGTCGCTTCGTCAGTGATTGTGTTCGGCGTGCGCGGCACGAACTCATAGCCGTCGAGGATGTCATCGCGGCGCTCCGGGGGCTGATGCGCCAGAATCGCTTTGCTGGCTGCCGAACAGTGGAGATTCCGTCTGGGGAACCCCTTGATCTGCGTGTAGAGATCCTCGCCGACGGCATCCGGGCCGAACTGCTCATAGAGGAGAATTTCTCGACCATGGCTTTCCACAACCAGATGGCTGGCTTCACCCGTCTCTTGGGCGAGTTTATCGACTTCGGACTTCCCGGCCTGATAGAGGCGCGAGCGCGACCGGACGTATTCGCCGAGTGGCAGCGCAAAGAAGCCAACGTGATACTCGCCGTTGCTCGTCCGAACATAGCCGAGCTCCTGCAGCGTCTGGAGGTAGGTATGGGTGGTCCCGGGCGACCGGTCGATCTGCGTGGCGATCTCCGAAACGGTCGCCCCTTCTTCATCCCGGACCACGTTGAGGATTTCAAACGCTAACTCCACGGATTGAATCCGTCGTGGGCGTCGGTCGTCGGCCATACAGGCCGATTCGGGGCAACCCACATAATTTTTTGGTATTGTCAAACTCGTGCGTGCGCTCAGTTCGCCGTTGGGGCCCGAGAAGCGCTGGTTTCCAACGGTACCTTTTTATCCTTACCAACACAGATCGATGTACGTCACTATGAGCGAAGTACGTCTCTCCGACGTAACAAAGGTGTATGACGATATTCTCGCCGTCGAGGAGATCGATTTAACCGTTCGCGACGGTGAGTTCCTCGTGCTGGTCGGCCCCTCCGGGTGTGGGAAGTCAACGACGCTCCGGATGATCGCCGGCCTCGAGACGGTCACCGCCGGGGAGATCGGCATCGGCGACCAAGTCGTCAACGAGGTGCGCCCGCAGGAGCGAGATATCGCAATGGTGTTCCAGAACTACGCGCTGTACCCGCATATGACCGTGCGGGAGAACATGGCATTCGGCCTGAAACTGGCCGACGACTTTGACGAGGCCGAAATCGACACCCGCGTCGAGGAGGCGGCGGCCCTCCTTGAGATCCCGGAACTCCTCGACCAGTATCCGAAACAACTTTCGGGGGGCCAACAGCAGCGGGTCGCCCTCGGCCGGGCGATCGTCCGCGATCCGGACGTCTTCCTGATGGACGAACCGCTCAGTAATCTAGATGCGAAGTTGCGCACCCAGATGCGGACGGAACTGCAACGCATCCAGGAGGAACTCGGGGTGACGACGATTTATGTTACCCACGATCAGACCGAAGCGATGACGATGGGGGATCGCATCGCGATCCTCAACGAGGGCCAACTCCAACAGGTCGCCCGCCCGGAGGTGTGTTATGACCGCCCGAACAACCAGTTCGTCGCCGGCTTCATCGGCTCGCCCAGTATGAACTTCTTCGAGGTGACCGTCTCACCGACCGACGAGGGGGTGCGGGTCGAAGGCGACGGGTTCGACACGACGCTGCCGGTGACACTGGATGCCGGCGAGTACACCCTCGGCGTCCGGCCGGAGGATTTCACCGCGACAGACGGGCCTGGCCGACTCGAGACGGTCGTCGACGTCGTCGAACCGATGGGGGCCGACAATTTCCTCTATCTCCATCCCGATGATGGCGAAAACGAGATTATTGCGCGTGTTGACAGCGAGTTCCGCCCGGAAGCCGGCGACACGGTTGGGCTCGACTTCGCCGCGGTCGACGCCCACTTTTTCGAGCCGACCGGCGACCGCGTTCCGCTTAACGACGAATTCGAATCCGTGACAACCGCCTAAAACCATGCTATACGACGCTATTGGAGCCACAAGTAGTGAGTGGGCCGGGAAATCATACGCCGAGATCAAAGCGACCGCGGCGAAGGATGGCTCCCTCCTCGTGATCCCGGTCGGCAGTATCGAACAACACGGCCACCATCTTCCCGTCGCGACCGATACCATTCTCGTTGAGGCGATGGTCGCCGGGGCCGCAGAACGGGCGCCCGAGGATGCCCCGGTCCTGGTCGTTCCGCCGGTCTGGAGTGGCTTCTCCCCCCATCACCTCTCGTTCGGGGGAACGCTCTCCCTCGAGTTCGCGAACCTGCGCGCCGTCCTCGAGGACGTTGCGGTAACCGGGATCGAAAACGGATTCGATGCCGTCTGTTTCGTGAACGGCCACGGCGGGAATATGGCGCTGATCAACGCGGCGGTCAGTACGGTCGGCACCTCGACCGACGCCGAAGTGCTCGGGACGACGTATTTTACGCTGGCTACCGACGAAATCGAGGCCCTCCGGGAGAGCGAGATCGGGGGGATGGCCCACGGCGGGGAGTACGAAACGTCGCTCATGCTCCATCTCCGCCCGGATCTCGTGGCCGAGCAGGAACGGGCGACTGCCACCGTGTTGGACGAGCCCTACGACTGGGGCGGCAGCGACCTGCTGGACGGCGGCACGGTGGCCGTCTATCGCGGGTTCGACGAGTACTCCGAATCCGGGGCGATCGGAGCGCCCGAACTGGCCAGCGCCGAAAAGGGCGCCCGCATCTACGACATCGTCACGGAGGAACTCGCGGCCCTGTTCGTCGCGATCTACGAACAGAACGCGTGACAAAACCCAATCATATCCATTGTTTATTATAATTAAAAATATATTTCCCGGTATATTTTAATAGTGTCAGCATAAGGGTTAGTGCATATGCCGAACGACCAGCCAGACACAGTTGAGGGGAACGGAATTGACCGACGGCAGATAATGAAAGGCCTTGGCGCCGGCGGGATTATCGCGCTGTCCGGCTGTCTCGGCGGTGGCGACGATGGGAGCGACAACGCCGACATTCAGTTCCTGACGATGGGTGTTGGAGATAATATCCAGGAGTACTTTGAGGAAAATAATGCGCAGTTTGAGGAGGAGTACGACGTCACGATCGATTTCACGAGCGTTACCTGGGATAACGCCCAGCAGACCGTCAATAACCGCGTCGACGGCGGCGAAGCCCCGGACGTTGCGCGCTGGCCTGCCCGGTGGATTCCACAGCTCGTCGGAAAGGACGCCCTTGAGCCCATCGATGACCTGATGGAAAGCGAGTGGGGCGACCGGTTCTACGACGGGATGGCCGAGGGGTGTACGTACCAAGGGAGCTACTACGGGGCGCCGTGGGCCGCGTCGAACAAGTGCTTCTACTACAACAAAGACGTCTTCGAGGCTGCTGGCCTTGATCCCGAAGACCCCCAACTCGATACGTGGGAGGATATGCTCGCAGCAGCCCAACAGATCCGTGATGAGACGGAGACGCCGGCGCTCGGGCTCGCGGGTGCCGATGCCATCGAGACCGGGTCGCAGTATTACCACTACCACTGGTCACACGGGGCGGACCTGATCGACGACGATGGCAACCCCGTCGTCAACTCGAGCGAGGCGGTCGACGCCTTGTCCTTCTATGCGGACCTCCACCTCGAGCACGAGGTGACGCAGTCGTCGCCGCTCTCGTCGACGCGGCAGGACATCCGCCAGTTGTTCGAGACCGGCGAACTGGGGATGGTCATCGCCCACGTCTACACCGGCCTCAACATCGACGAAGCGAAGGAAAACGGGGAGGTGGATTTCGACTACGGGATCGTCCAGGTGCCTGCCGGGCCCGAAGGCCGGTACAGTCTGAATACGATCGACGCGATCTCGATCTTCAGCCAGACCGAAGTCCGCGATCTGGCCGAAGACCTGCTCCGGTTCTACTTTGACGAGGATCGCCACTTCGAATACGCGACCAACAAAGGATTCATGCCGACGATCGAAGCGGTCGGCGAGCGTGATCACTTCCAAGATTCGGAGAACTGGGCTCCGTACATTGAGGCCGCCCAGTACGCTCGTGCCCGGCCGAAACTCTCGAACTTCAACGAGTTTAACAACCGGATGGTCCAGGCGATCCAGGAAGCGCTGGGCGACCAGAAATCGCCCCAGGACGCGCTTGATGACGCGCAATCCGATCTCGAAGAGCTGATGGGATAACGTTGATTTATGAGTCTTGCAGAAGAATACACGGAGACACCACCCGATTCACGGCTCAAGCGGAGCCTGACGTATCTCTGGCAGCAGCGACGCGCATACCTGCTCATCGCACCGGTTGCGCTCTTCCTGTGCAGTGTGATTGCGTATCCGATCTTAGAGACGTTCCGGCTCTCGCTGTACGAATCGCCGGCTGATTCGAACATTGAAACGTACGTCGGATTACAGCACTACGTAGAAATCTTTAACAGTGATATCTTCTACCAACTGCTCTGGCAGACCGGTCGTTGGGTCGTTGTCGGCGTTGCCGGGAAGGCACTGCTTGGCTTACTGATTGCGGTCCATCTCAATCAGGATATCCGCGGCCGGAAGTTCTTCCGGACGGCGTTCCTGATTCCGTGGGGGATCCCGTACGCGATCTCCGCGGTCGTGTTCCGCTGGATCGAACATCCCCAATACGGCTACCTCAACGCCATCCTACTAGAATTGGGGCTCATCGACCAAGGGATCGGCATTCTCGGGGATCCGAATATCGCCTGGATCGGCGTCGTCGTCGCTGATATCTGGATCGGAACCCCGTTCATGGCGATCATTTTCCTGGCTGGACTGCAGTCGATCCCACAGGAGCTGTATGAGGCAGCGGCGATCGATGGCGCAGAGAAGTGGCAGCAGTTCCGCTACATTACGCTTCCGCAGCTGAAGCCGGTTATTCTGATCGCAACACTGCTCTCGACGATTTGGACCTTCGTCAGCTTCGATACGATCTGGACGATGACTGGTGGTGGCCCGATCAACACGACCTCAACGCTGGTCATCTGGATCTACCAAGTCGGCCTTGAGAACGGCAATCTCGGCAGGGGAGCCGCGTACAGCGTGGTTGGCTTCGTGTTCCTGCTCGTGTTCGCCATCATCTACCTGCGGATCTACACGTCCGGAGGTGAAGAACTATGACGATGGCTGGCCACGACCAAACGGGCCTCCGCAAAGTCCGCATCTACGGCGTCCTCATTGCCTTGCTCGGGCTGATGATGTTCCCGTTCTACGCGATGTTCTCGAGCACGCTCAAGTCGGAGTCGGAGATGTTCTCCAGCCCGGCGACACTCGTTCCGACGGACCCCTCGGTTGAGGCCTACCTCGCGGTCTGGACGCAGACGGACGTGTTGCTGTGGATCGCGAACAGTTTCCTCATCTCGATCGGTACGGTCGTGCTGACGCTGCTGCTCGCGATTCCGGCCGCCTACTCGTGTGCACGCAACGAGTTCATCGGCAAGCGGGTCTTCCTCCTTGGGGTCCTGGTTGTGCAGATGTTCGCGCCCGTGGTGTTGATCGTCGGGTTGTTCGACGTGATCACGAGCTTCGGGCTGTTCAACAGCTATCTGGCGGTCATCATCCCGGCAGCAGCGTTTACACTCCCATTCAACGTGTGGATGTTGTACGGCTACTTCAAGACGATTCCCGTCTCGTTGGAGGAGGCGGCCCGCATCGACGGCGCCTCGCAGTTGCAGATCCTCACGAAGGTCGTGTTGCCGCTCACGAAACCGGCACTGGTCGCCAGCATCACGTACACGTTCCTCTACGCGTGGAACCGGCTCCTCTTCGTCTTGACCTTCCTCACGGACGCCTCGAAGTACAACATCCCGCGGGGCGTGTTCTCGATGGTCGGGGCACTCCAGACGGACTGGCGGATGATGCTGACTGTGTCGGTCATCGGGATTCTGCCGCTCTTGATCCTGTTTGCCTTCCTTGAAGAGTACATCGTGAGCGGGATGACCGCCGGCGCTGTCAAAGAGTAGCACAGCCCACGCTCCCTTTTTGCGACACCCAAACCACTAACACGAGGCCGGTCGTACGACCGCTATGGAGTTCGCGATCTGGGGTTATCCTTGGGATCTTCGGGACGAGGGGCCCACCCGCGTCGCCACTCGTCTCCGCGAGATCGGTGTCTCGGAACTGAATCTGGCAACCAATTACCACACCGTCCAAGCGTTCACACCGCACAATCCAACCCGTCGAACGCACTTTGCGCGGGCGAGTTCGTACTTCAGACCCGATGATCGGTATGGCCGGCTCGAGCCGGTGCCCTACGAGGGAATGGAGGGGGATTGGGTCGACGAGATCGCCGACCAAGTCCCGGATCTCACACTGACCGCGTGGACCGTCGGGTGCCACAATTCCCGTCTGGGAATGGCGCACCCCGATCTCACGATCGAGTCCCCCCATGGCGATGACCTCGTCTTCGGACTCTGTCCGACGAATCCGGCTGTCCACGAGTACCTCGTCGCCGTCGTCGGGGATCTGGCCGATCGCGACCAGTTCGACCGGATCGAACTGGAGACATTCGATTACTTCTACGGCACTGGGTTTGGCTGGCATCACCAGAAAATCCATGCCCGGCTCGGTACCCTCGGTGAGTTTCTACTCGGGTTGTGTTTCTGCGAGCACTGTCGGGCAGCGGCAGCGGACGCCGGTATCGATGTCGAGACAGTCCGAGAAACGGCTGCGCAAACGCTTGATCACATCGTTGCCGGCCGTGTGCCGCACGACCTCAGTCCGGACCGGTGGCTGCGATCGCAGCCGGCCGTCGCCGACTACGTCGATCTGCGGGAGCGGACCCTGGCCGACCTGTATGCCGACCTCGCCGACGCCGCAGATGGGACACCACTCGGCTACTATGCCGGCATGCCAGACCCTGGCCGCGAGTGGCTCGTGGGTGCGGATCTGAATCGGCTAGCGGACTACGTCGATTATTACTGCGTTCCGGCGTATGAATCCTCTCGAGACGCCGTGCTCGATGCGTACCGGACCGTCGACGAGCTGACGCCGGAGATCCCGATCCACGTCGGGGTATTGCCTGGCCATCCCGCGATCCATGACGAAGCGACCGTTGTTGACATCGTTGACGGATTGCGGGCGATCGATGTCCCGCGGGTGTCGTTTTACAATTACGGCCTCCTGCCGGAGCGATCGCTCGAGTGGATTGAGTCGGCGACGCACTAACCGTGTCGGGGCAGCCGTGCCCGTCGCTGTCGGCGAGACGGTACCTTCATTGTGGTTCACGAATCAGCACCGTGCATGGAGATCACAGACGTGACTGCGACGACCGTCGATGTGCCGCTGATCGAGCTCGACGACCCCCTTGGCATCGGGCCCTACGTGACCAACCATGGACAGGTCGAGTCGATGGAACGCGTGCTCGTCCGCGTGGAGACGGATGCGGACATCGCTGGTTGGGGGGAAATGCGGACCTTTCTCTCGGCCGAAGCAACGGAATCCGTCCTCGAGGACGGGATTGGGCCGCTGATTGAGGGCCAATCGCCGTTCGAGGTCGAACGGCTCCGCCGACAGGTATTCATCGAGTACACCAATATCGAACTGTTTTTCGCCGCCGTCGAAACGGCCTGCTGGGATATCGTTGGGAAAGCACTGAACAAGCCCGTGTACGAGCTGCTCGGCGGGGCGACTGCCCCCGAGCAGACGGAAGCGCTGAATGCCGACGCGGCCGATGCAGAGTCCCGCCCCGATCGTGAGGTGGAGTTCGCGTTCTGTCTCGGGATCCTGCCGCCAGAAGAGTCACGCTCCAAGGCACGCGAAGCACTTGAGGCTGGCTTTTCGGTACTCAAAACGAAAGCCGGCCGCGACTGGCAACAAGACGTCGCTCGCATTGAGGCGATGCACGACGAGGTTGATGGGGAACTTGAGTTCCGGTTAGATCCAAATCAGGGGTGGTCGCTCGATGAAGCCGTCCGCGTCGGCGCCGCACTCGAAGATTCGGGGATCTATCTCCAGTATATGGAGCAGCCGATTCGGGTCAACAATCATACCTCGCTCGCAACGCTTCGGCAGCGGTTACGACAACCGATCGCGCCGAACGAGGATACCTATATCCCGAACAACCTTCGATCGCTCATCAATAACGGAGCGATGGACGTTGCTGTCCTTGATCTCACCCCTGCTGGTGGGATCACTGGTCTTCGGCAACAGGCTGCCATCGTCGAGGATGCCGGCGTCCCGTATACGCATCATTGCGCGTTCGACCTTGGGATTCGAACGGCGGCGATCCTCCATGCCGTCCACGGGCTCCCGGGCTTCTCGCTCCCGCCGGACACGACCTACTACGCATGGGAGGAAGATATCCTCGAGGAACCGTTCGCACTCGCCGACGGCCGGATGACCGTCCCAGATGCGCCTGGACTTGGCGTGGACATCGATCTAGATGCGATCGAGAAGTTCCAAGTGTAATTCGTATAATACTGGATGCTGGCAACCTGTCGGCTAAGATCGTGGGACTGTCGTAGGTAGAACTACGTATTCGGCAGCGAGGAGGAACCGATCTTATAAACCTGAGTAGCAGCGGAGGATAATCTATTTTATACCTGAAAGAGTACAACGAAGCACATGGTCGAGTTGTCTTTAGCTGACCGTCCGGCTATCGTTACCGGCGCATCAAGAGGTATCGGCCGCCAGATCGCAACGACGTTTGCCGCTGCTGGCGGCGATGTGGCTATCTGTTCGCGGTCGTACGAGGACGTCGAATCGGTCGCTGAACAGATTACGGCTGAACACGACGGGCGCGTTATCCCCGTCGAATGTGACGTGACGAACGCTGACGAGGTCGCGAATCTGGTCGATACCGCGATTGAGGAGTTTGGTGATCTCCGCGTCCTCGTGAACAACGCCGGCGGCTCGGTCGAATCAGCGGACCTCCTCCATCGGTGCGACGAAGAGACATATGAGTGGATGCTCGAGCTTAATCTGAAAGCACCGTACCTGCTTGCTCGGGAAGTGCTACCCGCGATGATCGCTGCGGGAGGTGGATCAATGATTCATGTCGGGTCAGTCAATGGGTTATTCGGCATCGGCCTTGCAGGCTATTCCGAGGCAAAGAGCGGCCTCCTTGCCCTTTCGCGGAATATTGCGACCCATTACGGACAGTATGGCATCCGGTCGAACGTCCTCTCCGCTGGGACGATTGAAACACAAAACCGAAAGGATGAGATGGAGAATACCGAAGAACGGACGGCGGAAACCAGCGCTCGTGATCGCTGGCTCGACCAGTATCCGTTAGGTCGGTTCGGTCGCCCAGAGGAAGTCGCAGATACTGCCCTCTTTCTCGCCACGGAACGGGCCGGCTTCATCACCGGTGAAAACATCGTCGTTGATGGTGGTCTCACGGTGAGCCTGCCCACCTCATTCCAAAATGAGATCTATCAGGCAAATGATCCGCCTGCTGAGCGATGAGACAAGGCCAGATCATTCGGGTCGATGAGTCTGTACCGCTCACAGGTGAGGTGAAAGACACTCCCTGGGAAGCCGCAGTTCCAATCCAGATAAACGAATTCCCATGGAACGTTCCAGACGCAAAGCGATCGACGGTTGTCCGATCGTTGTACGATGAGGACGCGCTGTACCTGCAGTATCACGCTGACGATGCGATCATCCGGGCAGACACTGATGAACTCAACGGGCCAGTCTGGGAAGACAGCTGTGTAGAATTTTTTGCGACACTCGACCCACAGCGCAGACCGCACTACATCAACGTTGAGGTCAACTGTATCGGTGCATTTCGGCTCGGATTCGGTCCGGATCGCCAGAACCGTGAACTGATCACCGCCAACCAAGCAGAGTCGATTCGGGTTGAATCGTCCATCGACGAACAGCCAGCTGCGAACGCTGCGGACGACCACTGGTGGGTTGCAATTGCGCTTCCGTTTGAGACGCTTGCGACCGTCACCGGTGTTTCGATTTCGCCGAGTGAGGGGACAGTCTGGCAGGGAAATTTCCATCGTCTCGGTCCACGCGATACCTCATTTTTCGCGACATGGAACCCAGTCAACGCCCCCAAGCCAGATTTCCACCAGCCATCGGAGTTCGGCCCACTCGTTTTCAAATAAACTAGAGAACCGATAGATTCAAAGGTGGGGTGTGAGATAACATAGCTATGGAAGAGATTGTAACTGAGAACGCGCCTGACGCTATCGGACCGTACTCCCAAGGGATCAAAGATGGCAATCGTCTCTATGTGTCCGGACAGGGACCGGTTGATCCCGAGACTGGTGAAGTCGTCTCAGAGGACATCAGTGAACAGACCGAACAGACGCTCGAGAACATCGCAGCGATTCTGGAAGCGGGCGGAGCGTCCCTCGATGATGTACTGAAGGCAAATGTATACGTCACCGATATGGATGACTATGACGACGTAAACGAGGTGTACGCGGAGTACATGACCGACCCGTATCCGGCACGAGCGGCCGTGGAAGTATCACGGCTTCCAATTGAGATCGGCGTCGAGATCGAAGTCACTGCACGCGTTCAGTAGGCGATGAGACGCTGACGGAGTTCAGATTCGATCGATCACGTAACGGAGAGCGTTTTCTGCGTGTCCGCGTTGAGAAATCGGAGCCTCATGGATTGTCTCTTCCTGATTAACGGAAGTTGCTAGCGGAGAGAAACAGCGCCGGATCTGTCTCGATGGTGAATCGCCAGACCGGATCGATGGTGTTTGAGACACTCAGAGGATCGAAATCGACAGATGAGTTTTCATTCACTTGCTAATTATATCGAATATATAGTTTCAGGAAAGACTTATTATCACCAATGTGGACGCTTGGCATGCGCCATGAATCGACGCAATTATCTGAAAGGAGTCGCGGGCGCTGCTGGCATCGTTACCGTGTCACACACGGGCACTGCACAGGAATGGAGCGACGGTCGCCCGGGGAACGGCAAAGGATTGCCGAATGAGATGCCGCCGCGAAAAGGGGAGTCGGTAATCGGGCTCACCGACCAGATCGATACGGTCAAGGCGGGAATCATCGGGCTCGGGAACAGAGGCTCCTCAATGACGCAGCTCATCGATGCGATGTACCCGGATAAGGGCGAGATCCGGGCCATCTGTGACATCCGCGAAGAGGCCGTCGAGAGCATGTATTCCTGGATCGACGAGGAAGGGGAGAACGACGCCGAGAACGTGGATACCTACTCAGGATCGAAAAACAGCTGGAAGAAGCTGGTCCAGCGCGATGATCTCGACCTCGTCTTCGTGTTTACGCACCATCAGGCCCACACACCGATGGCGGAGTATGCCATGAAGAAGGGGAAGCACGTGGCCGTTGAAGTGCCTGCGGCGACGTCGATCGAGGAGTGTTGGACGTTGGTCGATACCGCTGAGCAGACCCAGCAGCAGTGTCTGATGCTGGAGAACGTCTGCTACTTCGATGAGGAGCTGTGGATCACCAATATGGTTCAGGAGGGCGTGTTCGGTGACCAGTTGAACTACGCCTCCGGAGGGTATATCCACAACTTGGTTTCTGATTACTTCTTCCAGGCGTACTGGAACGACTGGCGGGCGAAGAATCACCTCCAGTACAAGGGCGATCTGTACCCGACTCATGGGTTAGGCCCCATTGCATTCTATATGGGACTCAACCGTGGCGATCGAATGGAGTACATTGCGAGCCAGGAGAGTCCGGAGAGTCGGCTGACCCAGCGAGCGCAGGAACTCCCCGAAGATCACTGGGCGCATGGCATCGATGACTGGGCCAACGGCGACACGACACGGTCGGAGATCATGACGAACCAAGGCCGTCAGATCCATCTCCAGTTCGACGTCAAGACGAACCGTGGCTACAGCCGGAAGAACGAACTCGCGGGGTCGGAGGCGTATCACGAAGGCTACCCGAGCCAGCTGGCGCTCAACGGCGAGGGCCACGGGTTCGTCGACGACGACACCTACGACGACTACTATGAGGAGTACCGCCACCCGCTCTGGAAGGAGATGGAAGAGATCGCCGAGGAATACGGCGGCCATGGCGGTGGCGACTTCCTTGAAATTTACCGCCTATTCGATGCGTTCAACGAAGGCCGCCCCCTCGATATGGACGTCTATGACGCCGCTGCGTGGAGCGCAGTACGGCCGTTGTCAGCGATCTCGATCGAACACGGGGGCAAGCCGGTCAAGTTCCCTGATTTCACTCGCGGCGCCTGGGAGGAGGAGCGCGAACTGCAGATCATGGACTTCGATACGATCTGAGGCCCTGTTCTCCTTTTCGAGATGCGGCACCGCACGCCATTATTTATAAATCATTGATGTAGTATAAAGTAACACAACTCTTTCTTTCTTTAATAGCCTAAATATAGGATTACTTTTAAATAGTAGGATGTGAAATAGCGTTTTGTATGTCAGATGATGACATGGGGAGACGCAGAGCCCTACAAACGATTGGCGGCATTGGCACCCTCTCATTCGGGATTGGATCCGCTGCAGCTCAGGGATCCGAGAGCAGTGACACACGTCGCGTCGAGAATATCGTGCCTGTGCCGGTCGAAACCGAAGTGACAGGCGCAGGTTACGAGATTACCGACGAGACGGCGATCTACGTCGGAGACACGTCGGCGACCGGTGTCGGAAAATACCTGGCCGACTTCCTCCGGACACCGACAGGTTATGAACTCCCGATCGTCGAGCAGCCGCCTCGAGGGGCGGCTGGCGGCATCTCGTTGCGACTTACCGGTGCGTCTGACGAGGTCGGTGAGGAGGGGTATCGCTTGCAGGTCAACCCCAGCGGGGTGACGATTCGTGCCAACGCGCCAGCCGGCCTGTTCGCCGGTGTACAGACACTCCGCCAACTCCTGCCGCCCGCAGTTGAGGCTGATTCGGCACGGGCAGCCGACTGGACCGTCCCCGGCGTCCAGATTCGGGATTATCCACGGTTCGCCCACCGGGGCGCGCACTTGGATGTTGCACGACACTTCTTCGAGGTCGATGATGTCAAACAGTACATCGATTATCTCGCCCAGTATAAGGCGAACCACTTGCATCTCCACCTCACTGACGATCAGGGCTGGCGAATCGAAATCGAGAGTTGGCCGAAACTCACCGAGATCGGCGGTTCCACAGAGGTCGGCGGTGGTGAGGGTGGGTTCTACACCCAAGACGAGTACCGCGAAATCGTCGAGTACGCGCAGGAACGGTTTGTTACCGTTGTCCCGGAGGTTGACATGCCGGGACATACCAATGCGGCGCTCGCCTCGTACGCTGAACTCAACTGTGATGGCGAGCGGGAGGACCTCTACACAGGTACGCAGGTCGGATTCAGTTCATTGTGTATCGACAAAGAGATCACCTATGAGTTCGTCGACGATGTGATCCGTGAGGTGGCAGAACTCACACCCGGGCCGTACATTCATATTGGTGGCGACGAAGCCCACGTCATCACCGATGAAGAATACAACTACTTCATGGAGCGCGCAATCGACATTGTCCGGGACCACGGTAAGCGTCCTCTGGGCTGGCATCAGATTCTCGGGCCAGATCCGGACGCCGACGTGATTCCCCAGTACTGGTATCCGGGGAACGAGGCCCCAGAAGTCGCCGAGGCCGCTCAGAAGGGGAATGAGATCATCGCTTCCCCCGCAAGCCATGCCTACCTCGATATGAAATACCACGAGGACACCGAACTCGGTCTCGACTGGGCAGGGCTCACATCTGTGAAGGAGGCCTACGACTGGGATCCTGGGACGTTCATCGAAGGCGTCGACGAGTCTTCAATCATGGGACCTGAGACGGCGCTCTGGTCCGAGACCCTCGAGACGCTGGATGATATTGAGTTCATGTTATTCCCCCGGTTCCCTGCTATCGCCGAACTTGGATGGTCACCTGACACCAAAACTGACGACTGGGAGTCGTTCCGCGAACGATTGGCTACTCAAGGTCCACGCTGGGATATCCAAGACATCAACTATTATGAGTCTTCACAGCTCCCCTGGGCATAGTCCACGTACAGAAGTAGCCGGTTGATCTGGTCCGAGATCTCTGACACCTCTGCGCGGGCAGCATCTCTCTCATTCATCCCCCTACTATCAGATTTACATATATGATCCATACATTATGATTCAGTTGGAATCTTCATTGATTGTTTCTAATAATATAGGGAACTAACTGACATTCTATAGGTTAATAATTTCTTCCCATAAACATCACCTATTAAACATCGAAATAGCCTTAGAACACTAGACTTTCATTGATTTAGTACCGGGGAACGAAGCTACACTTCGTACCTACAGGGCTTATGATATGCTAATTAGAAGGCACTGTCTAGTTCAGCACCTCCTCGGCTGGCATTCGGCCATTGAGTGCTTGATTCGGTCGATCGTGGTTGTAGTGGTGTCTGAAGCGTCTGAGCCAGCGTTTTGCGCTGGGCGGACTGCCCCGCCAGAAGGAGTGAAAGCGGTCAATCCGCATTGAGACGGTCTGAAACCACTTTTCGACGTGGTTTCAGTCGCTGTAGTTGAGCTGACCGCTCAATTCGTGGCGGACAAGGGCAGTCAGATAGCCGCCAGCATCGACGAGAAACTCTGTCTCGTCGAGCGAGAAATACGGGCTATAGTATTCCAGACTGGCTTCAACATAGAAGAGTTCGACCAATTGGAATACCAAGGTATTGTCAATAATGAGGAAGAGTATCTGGATGCTAGAAAATCCACTTTAGCAGGCGGATTCATTGACGGATGCCAGTATCAGAGTGAGCCAGTTACAACCGACGTAGATGTAGAGAAACTTATCAAGGAGATACGTGTTTCTCCATTGGGAAGTGGCTGGCAGCGGAGATCCTTAGACCGCGTTGTATCCAGCGAATTGGACCTTGATATCACGATTGAAGAATCGACGCTTGACTTAGACACCGAACCCGATAAGCCATCAGTCGATATTGAGTCGGGAGAACTGTATTCGGACATCGAAGATGAAGATTTCCTCACTTTAGACGACCTCAACAACTTGAACTATGACCTTGACTAAATATTGGGCTCGGTTTCGGTAATAACAGGAGTTCTACTGTTCACTCGAGTGGGATGAACTGCTCTCGTAGATGTTACTTCGCACGTACGCTGGGCGGTTGATTCGGAGGTAAGGAGTGGAAATAATCGAAGTTACAGTAGTGACTACAATCTCTATATTCAGCAGGGTAACTTTTGGCATGTTTCAGATATATCAATAACACTTCGGTAACTGCTTGTCCTGTACCTGCTATCAGGGACACTGAACAATTGGTATGTGGTTTCACTTGAGGGCTGGACCATGACGAGGAGTGCTACATCGGTTGCATTCCCAGATAGGTGCTGATGAGACTGAAGACCCTGAAACAGCATCACGGCTGTCGAAGACGTGAATTGTCTCTTCGTCACAGTGGGGACAACAGAGTCGCGTCTTTCGTGGAATACTCGATTCTGATTGCGTGGTTTGATTCGACCGGGCGAATTCGTGTAGCGCAAGTGCGGGGACGAACCACTGATGTGGACCCTTGAGTCCAGATAATTCCTCGCGGTCGTCAATAGCGTCTCCCCACTCGTCGTACAGAATCGGAAACTTGCTACCGACTGCTGACCATCTCGCACTATCTGCGTCCACGATGTCTTCGAGTTGCTTGAGCAACTGCTCCCCTGGTTCAGAGTGAAGGTTGGCCGCTGATGGGAGTGACGTCCAGCGTTCGACGAGCTGCGGTGCCGGCTTGTCGATATCAGCTACGAGTTGGTACCCATCGATCGGCCCGTCGTCAGCGACGAGTTTTCGACAGGCGACTGTTCCCTTTGCGACGGCCTCGTAACGAGTCCGTGCAGGGACGACGATGAAGACAACGCTCAATAGATTCTCAGCAGATTCTCCAGTCGCCTCATCTGGGGGATCGATACGCTCGGTCAAACAGAACAGGCATTTCGTTCGGTTCGATGGAATTGATGCACTACACGATCGACATTCAGACTCGGTCTCTCGCTTTTGGGTTGCTTGGATCGAATTGCCGGCATCA